>JAQVPT010000026.1 GCA_028701945.1 Bacteroidales bacterium | reverse complement strand
GCAATGCTAAAAGCCTTGAATAAAACTTTACCATTCAGCACGTTAGGTGTCTTTATATTTTTGGTTATATACCCAAAGGAGTAAGGGAGAAATAAAACTTTTACTCACAAGTATTTGTTTTCAAGTAACTCGAAAACCAGATTGTGAAATATCAAACAGATATAGATATTGTTAAATTTTTGTCATGTACTTAGAAAGCGAACTTATACCAGTTCAATCACAAAACACCCGATATAAATTGATTATTTTACGCATCTGCTTCGTTAAAAAACATTGACGTAACTATTGCTATGTCGCTATTTTTTGCCTTGCATATGCAAAAAATAATTGCAACATCCAATAGGGTGTTTTGTAATTAAATTGGTATTAAATTAAAAGATAATTCAATAAAATTTGTAGCGGTATTTCCAGAATATATTTTTTCATCGCCTTTTGCTAAAACCACAATTGGGACTAATGATATTGTGTTAAATAGTGTTTGCAAGAGAACAATTTTTTTTGACAAGTGTCTGATAAATTCTGCTATTTGGACAATGAAACTTTTATCATATCCCTTTTCGCAGATAGATTGCGAAAGAGTTTTACTTCTTCTTGTCGAAGGCTTCTAACATGTTCTGTAGGATACAATATCATTGGAGAAACCCAATATTTATTAATTTCAATTCCATTAGAAAATTGATTAAATAACATTTTTGTCCGGTTAAATTAAAAAAAAAAATCACGTAAGGCTTGAAACATATCGTCCCTACTGGAATTTTTGTCCTAAATGTGCGTTAAATTCAAGCAAACAATTGATAAGCCCATTTCCAAATGCCCAATAAATGGAAAGAAAAAACAAAAACAATTACTACTAAAAATATGCGAACAAAATTAGATCCTTTTTTTATGACCACATTTGCACCAACAATACCGCCAATAATATTTCCGATAGTTACAAAAAGAGCAACAAACAAATCGACCTGCCCATTTATCAAAAAAATAATCAACACAATTGGAGCGTACATCAAAACAAGAAAAACCTTGAGGGCATTAGCCTGCACCAGATCATAACCAGCATTTAAAACTAAAGCAACAAGTAAAATTATTCCAACACCAATATGCAAGAATCCACCATAAAAACCTATAAATGCAAAAATGAGTAATTGCCAAATACCAGTTTTAGATTGTCGTTCAACAGATTGGCCTTCAAGCCATCTTTTCGGATTATAAAACATAGGAAGCAGCAATAGTAATAAAAAAACAGCAACAATTTTTTCAAATACATCCCCATCTATTGAAATAGCCATCTCTGCTCCAAAAACTGAACCGATAATCATTGGTATTCCGAGCAAAAGTCCTTTTTTTAAGGCAAGCTTATTACTCCTATAGTATTTAATTGAAGATGCGGCAGTTTGAAACAAAATCCCTGGGCGGACTGTTCCATTTATCATATTCACTGGCATACCAAAAAATGAAAGAAAAGAATACATAACAGTCGTTCCTGCCCCTGCCATTGTATTAATAAAACCTTGCAAAAATCCAACAAGAATTACTAGCAGATATACATGCCATAATTCAAGCCCAAGATTATGTATTATTTCCGGTGACATTTCGCAAAGATAATTTAAAAAAATGGTTCACGGTTCGCGGTTCGCGGTTCACAGTTTTAAACTTTTTCTACTGATTCTTTTAATGGTTTAAACCCTTCGCCTAAAATCTCGTGTGTATTCATAACAGACACAAAAGCATCAGGATCGGCCTCATAAATAAATTCTTTAAGTATTTCTAGTTCTCTTCTGTTTACAATAGTAAAAATAATCTGTTTATTTTCATCACTATACATTCCTTTTCCGCACAAAACAGTTCCTCCCCTAGCCATGTCATCCAATATTTTTGATTTTATCAAATCATATTTACTCGAAATAATAAAAAGAGCTTTATCATAGCTAGCACCTTGCAAAATAAGATCAACTACTTTACCAGTAATATAAATCACAATCCAAGAATACAACGGGATTTTCCAATCTTTAAAGGCTATTAGTCCTACCAATACGATAACAGAATCAACAATAATAATCAGCTGTCCTAGCGGCATTCGAGTATATTTATTTAATATCATTGCAACTACATCGCTACCTCCTGATGTTGCCTTTGATTTAAAAACAAGACCAAGCCCTACTCCTATTAGCACACCACCAAAAACTGCTGATAACAAAGCATCTCCTTCAACTAACGGAACATCACCTTGAAAATATGTAAGCAAATCGACAAATAATGCCATCGAAACAAAACCCAATACAGTTTTCCAGCCAAAACGTGGACCAAGAACTTTAATTCCGATAAGTGTTATCGGGATATCCATCGCTAGTGCAGATAATCCAGTTGGAAATCCAAAAATATGGTGCAAAACAATAGCAATACCATAAACACCACCAGGAGCAAGTTTGTATGGCGAAATAAAATAAACATAAGCAACTGCCATTATAAAAGTTCCTGAGAGTATCAAAAGTACAGCCTTAAACCACTTGGCTGAAAATATTTTCTCTTTAGTTACAAAAGCCATAAGCCTAATATTAATAGATTATTAAAAAATGCAAAATACATGCATTAATCCCACTTAAAACATAAGAAAAATCATTTTGTTTAAAATTAACTATTTATTAACGCTACGGAACGGCAAACATTATCTACAAGGCTGAAAATGAGCAATATTCAACTGAATAACCTTATCAAAACCAATCATTAATTTACGAAGCAATTTATTGTTAACATCGTAGTTGGTATCTCCAATAGAATTTAACGGCAAAATGTTAGGAGAAGTCCCACTAATAAATGCTACATCAAATTTTTTAATCTCGTCTATACTTATGTCTATTTCTTTTAAATCTATCCCTATTTGATTAGCGAGTTCGAAAATTTTCAATCGAGTAATGCCAGGCAATACATTTTCAGCTTTTGGAGTAAACAAGGTATTATCTAAAATAAAAAACAGATTAGAACGACTTCCTTCAGTCAAAATACCGTTCTCATTATAGTATAAGACTTCGTAATAATCGGTGGTACTTAATATATTATCAATTTTTTGTCGAATTTCGCCATGCCAGATTTTCTTTTCAGGGTTTGGTCTCTCATGTTGGTAAAGACAAGTCTTAACTCCATTTTGATACAAGCTAGGTTCGGGATAATGGTGCTTAATCTGCTTGACGTTTATTTCGCATTTTATTGTGTTTTCTGAAATTATGGTATCAATTCGCAGATTTCCATTTACAATTTCAAAAGTTCTTATAGCACTACAAATTTCGTCGCATAAATCCTTTTCAAACATTGCATTAACGTTTAGAATTTTAATTGAATTCACAAATCTTTCGTTATGCTCTTTCAGAAATAAAGGCACAGAATTTATTACCCTTACGACTTCATATACATTTATAGATTGCATTTTAAGTTATATTAATTGTATTGTTTCGACAATTAGTTTTATTAATGCCTCAACACTTTTTTGAAAATTACCCAAGACGATATCAATAGACACCGGTTCTTCATCATCTTTCCAACAGTCATAATCAGTAGAGATTGCAATAACTGCATACGGGATTCCAGCTTCATTTGCCAAAATAGTTTCGGTAGCGGTGCTCATGTTAATCATGTCTGCTCCCCACATTCGGAACATATTAGATTCTGCTTTTGTAGAAAACCTAGGTCCTTCAATTGTAATTACAGTACCCGAATTATGCAGGGTAATATTTAATTTTTGAGCTGCTATTTCAATTCTTTTACGCAATTCTTTTGAATACGGTTCTGCCATCTGACAGTGCTGCATTTGTCCGGGCTCGAAACTATCGAAAAAAGTAGAGCTTCTGTGTTTGGTAAAATCAATAAATTGGTCGGCAAGAACAAAATCACCAGGTTTTATATTTTCTCGCAAACTTCCACATGCCGTTGTTGCAATAATCATATCGCATCCCAACTCTTTTAATGCAGTAATATTGGCTCGATTATTAACATTTGTAGGTGTTATTGTATGCTTTTGGCCATGTCGAGAAATAAGAGCGATTTTATGTCCAAACATTTCACCTGTCAATATTTCAGATGAAGGCTCACCGTATATTGTTGTAACTCGTATTTTTTGTGGATTACTAATTAATTCACTATTCTCAAGTCCAGTTCCTCCAATTATTCCAATCATACTTATAATTTATTCGTCGTCATCATCGCCATCGTCAATATCACTATCCTCATCATCTGTCAAATTAATCGCAATAGCCTTTAAAGCTTTTGATTTTAAAACATTTACTGGTTTTGGAATATTTGATTCAGGATTGTCAATCCGTTGAAGATTCCATTTGAGTATCTCATTATCAGGAAAATACTGTAATCCTTTCATTGTTAGATACTTGGCACTATCTAATAATGGTTCTTCAAGAGTCATTAAATAATTTGCATATAAATCGAAACCCTCTAGCATCATAAACTCAGTATTCTGCACATCTCCTTGTTTTCTACTATTCATAGTGTTAAAAACGGAATCGAAAACCTCTTTAGCTGTTTCATTATCACCTGTCATTGCACTCAAAGTGCCATAGAGAAAATAAATATTAATGTCTGTATAAGTTTTCATAATTTTTCGAACATAAGAATTCGCCTTAGAAGTTTTACCTACTTCAACATAATGATCGACATAATAAATACCACTAATAGCAATTTCTTGGAGCATATTATTATTCTCAGGATAGTAAAACCCAGCTTTCCGGTCTTTTTTCTTTGAGTAAACCGAATACTTAAGAGCCAACTTATATGCTTGTGCATATTCTGGAACTTTCATCAACATAGTGGAATCCTCCAAACCCATGAGGAATATTTTATTATAAGCTGCTGCGAGATACAAGTAAACTTCAGCGTCGTTACGATATTTCTCTTTTAATATCATCCGGTCTGCTTTAAAAGCACAATCCTCCCATTGTTCGTCTTTGTAATACTTTTCAAGTTTTGTATGCACACCACTTTTCACCTGTGCAAATAACGGCAAGCCAATAACAACAATCAAGACAATTAAAACATATCTTTTCATAATCACTCAAAATTAAATGCGAAAAATATAACTTATTATTCATTAAAATCAAAAATATCGCTCTGATTTTTCAATTACTTATCAACTATTCAAAAACTATTCCTAAAATCTTTAAAACAGATCATCTTTCGGCAAAGATACTCTGATTATCTTATTTTCGTTTTCAGACTAAAAAACAATTGACAACTTGAATTTAATGCACTGTCTTTGTAACGTAAAATGTGTAACGCAAAATATGTAATATGAATAATGCCGAATTTCGGATAGTTTCAATCCATTTCCTGTATTGGATTACATCTCACTCGAGTATCTTTGCGATAGAAAAGCTGAAACAAATAAGGTGATTTCTGCTTTTGAAAATGGCTAAGAAAAACTTATTAAGGATGGATATGAGTTAAACTTGCGGTAACTGCGTGAGCTGAATTTAAGGACTTGTGAAAACGAAATGTCGTTTAATGTTTTGTAGTTTATTAACGGGCGAAAGGTTTATTGTTCTTTGTTATTGGACTTAAATATTTGATTATTAAAAATGGTGCAATCAAACAATTATCGCATTATATTAAACCATTTACCTCATAATTTGTCATAACTTACCAATAAATATAAATTAAAACATAAAAAAATGAGTTACTACTTTTCAAAAGTCCTTAAGGGCAAAGATTTAGAACAAGTTACAAATTATGTAATTGATAAAATGAAACTTGAAGGTTTTGGTGTATTAACACAAATCGATATGAAAGCAACATTAAAAAACAAAATCGGTGCAGATATTAAACCGTACATAATTTTAGGAGCTTGTCATCCACAGTTTGCTTATGAAGCATTAACCCAGGAAAACAAGATTGGCACAATGCTTCCTTGTAATTTTATTATTCAAGAATTAGAATCAGGAGAAATTGAAGTTGCTGCGGTAGATCCGATTGCTTCGATGATCTCAGTCGAGAACAGTAAACTTGGAGAAGTTGCACAAGCAGTTCACGAAAAGATTAAAATTATCATTGATAGCTTATAGTCTCAGAAATTATTACAATTTGTTTTGCAAAATAATGCTAAATCAAAATAAATGCATACAAAATGCACCTAGTTGATTACAAGCAGAATTCACTTAATATAAATAAATAATTTATGTTCGTTTTATTTAATTAACTATCTTTGCACCATCTTTCGATACTACAATTGAGAGTAAAAAAAACATCAAAATGATAAACACATTAAGGATTGGAAATCTAGAAATCAGGATTCCAATTATTCAGGGCGGCATGGGGGTTGGCATCTCTTTGTCTGGAATGGCTGCGGCAGTAGCAAACCAAGGAGGCGTAGGCGTTATTGCAAGTGCTGGTCTAGGGATGCTTTACAGACAAGCTGGAGCAGATTTTCTTGAAAATAGCATTACTGGATTAAAAGAAGAATTACGCAAAGCTCGCGAAAAGACACGCGGGGTTATTGGCATAAATGTAATGGTTGCAATGTCAAACTTTGCTGATATGGTAAAAACTGCCATAGCAGAAAAAGCAGATATTATTTTTAGCGGTGGCGGATTGCCATTAAATTTACCATCATTTTTAACAAAAAATAGCACTACAAAATTAGTTCCGATAGTTTCATCTGCAAGAGCTGCAAAACTTATTATTGAAAAATGGAAACACGATTTCGACTATTTGCCAGATGCAATTGTTGTCGAAGGGCCTAAAGCTGGTGGTCATCTTGGATTTAAAGCTAACCAAGTTACTGACGAAACATATTCACTAGAACATTTAATACCTGAGGTTGTAGCAATTGTAAGAAATTTTGAAAACATTTACAATGTTAGAATACCTGTTATTGCTGCGGGTGGAGTTTACACTGGACAAAACATTTCCGATTTTATAGACTTAGGTGCTTCTGGTGTTCAAATGGGAACTAGATTTGTTACTACAACAGAGTGCGATGCCTCGGACGAATTTAAACAATGCTATATAAATGCTCATGCTGAAGATATACAACTAATACAAAGCCCTGTTGGTATGCCTGGACGAGCAATCTCAAACGGGTTTCTGGATAAAGTAAAACTTGGACAAAAAATCCCAATTCGATGTCCTTTTAAATGTATCAAAACATGCGACATTTCTTCAAGCCCATATTGCATTATTTCGGCTCTTTACAGTGCTTTTAAAGGCAAATTTAATAATGGATATGCGTTTGCAGGAACAAATGCTTATCTCGCTAATAAAATCATTTCGGTTAAAGAAACTTTTGACACAATTTTAGAAGAATATAATAACAGAAAATAGTTTCTTAGGAATTATTTTCTAAAAGAAATAAACTGAGTTAAATTCAACCAAACTCATATTTGAATTAATAACGAAAAGAAAAAAAGAAAAGATGAAACAAGAAGTTGAAACGACAGACCAATCTAAGAATATAAAAGATTCTCCAAAGAAAGAAAACAAGTTTATGAAATTTGTTTGGAAACACAAGTATTATGCAGGTTTAATACTAGTCATATTCATAATATCATTGTGGTCATTTATTAAAATATCTCTTCTTAAGAAAGATTTTAATAAGCAAAAACAAGAAATTACTTCTACCTATGAATTAAGGCTTGACAGTTTAAATTCGGAAAGACTTCTTTTAACTGCCAAAACTTTTTCTTGGGCGATAAGAAGCGAGCTTCTAAGGGATAACCAAGAACAAATTAATCAGTTTTTTAATGAATTTATTAAAAACCCAGACATTATCAAATTACAACTGATAAACCCCGAAACATTTGTTATTGAAATATCAACTGACAAAAAAGATGAAGGTGAAACAAATATGAGTTATAAATTTATTAATGAGCAAGTTATTAAAAAAGATTCAACAGATTTTCTAATCATTACCCCTATCACTGGGTTAAATAAAAAAATTGGAGTTTTTGTAATGCAATTCAAAAATTAACAAATAAATAAGATGAAAACACTTCTGATTATTGCAATGGCTTTATTGCCCTTTTGTCAATTAAATGCACAAAATTCATTTCTTAATTTTAATGAAGAAAATGTTTTGATAAACGGGACCCCAGTCAATGTTGGGAATGTGATGCTCAAAGGGGACATCAAAGACATAAAGAAATCATGGGTATCATTTATTAAAACCCATTTAGATGAGAAAATGAAAGAGGATGACGGTGTACTCATAATCGAAGAAACCGTTATTAATCAAATAACAGATAAAAGAGGCGATTTGTTAGCATATATCTACAATAAAGATAATGAAATTTCTCTAAATGTAGCATATAAATTAGGTTATGATATTTATTTAAACTCAAAACTTTACCCTACTGAACTTGATAAGTTTGAAGAATTCATCAACTATTTTGTTCACAATTATTATAATGACTATTTACCCGATTATATTAAAGACAAGAGCAAAAGCTTAAAAGTATTACAAAAAGAAAATAAAAAAGCTAACAAATCCATAAAAAAGAGTAAAAAACAAAATATAAAACTCAATAAATCGAACACAAAATATCAGAAAAAGACAAGCAAAATAGATAGCAATATAGAAAATAGTGAATTTGGAGATGGCGATGAAATGAATAAACTTACCACATCAAAATCAGAAAATGAGAATAAAATATCCGAAAATAAAACAAAGATTGATTATAATTCAGGATTGATATCTACAAATGAGATTATAATATCTTCTTTAAAACCACAAATCGACAGCTTAACAACTGAAATTAGTTCTGCAAAGTTAACTTTGATTGAGGTGCGGTCGAAGATAAAAACATCTAAATAGTAACTGTCTATAATGTCCGATTTCTGCGTTATGCTTGCATTGGCAATCAGTCATTTACAAAAGTAAACACCTAACAATTAAAAAATTCACAAGCCTTGAACTCTAACATTATGAACCAACCATTGGTACAAAGGACGGTCATTGTAAAAAAAACGTCAAATTACTAATAAATATTTAGTATATTATGGATATTCGTGAATCGGTCAGGGCAAACGCACACTTTTCTTTTGTCATACTTTTGGGATAGCTATGCACAAAAAAATCATGCCAAAAGAAATTCATCTGCATATTTTAACCCTTACTTTCACTCCGGTCAGTCAAAGGTTATAATAAATGAGTCTTTCAGACTCAAAAGTAATGAAAACCATTGAAAATTATTGTGATAAAAAAAGTATGCGTTTGCCCTGGTGAATCGGTACGCTTATTTCTGCGTTATTATTCGTTTCGCTCTTGAGATAAAGGTTCTCTTTTTGAAACAACAGTTACTTCGACTTCATTTCGACTACACTCTATGGAAAGGCTTAATTCTACGTGCTCAGTGCATCGCATTTGCAAGAGCAAACTCATTTATTTTAAAAAGTTTCCTACACTATAGTTACTAAAACAATTTCAGGTCTAAATCTTTAGGCAAATTCCAATTTATTACTTCTACACCTTTCGACTTGAGATATTCGTTTGTTTTTGAGAAATGCCTGCAACCAAAAAAGCTTTTATAAGCGCCAAGAGGTGAAGGATGAGAAGCTTTAAGCACCAAATGTTTAGTCTGATCAATCAAGGATTCCTTAGTTTTGGCATAGTTTCCCCAAAGTAAAAAGGCTAAATTATTTTGTTCTTTGCTAAGTACTGAAATAATGCTGTCAGTAAAATTCTCCCAGCCTTTTTTTTGATGCGAACCTGGGGTATGAGCACGAACAGATAAAGTCGCATTGATTAAAAACACCCCTTGATTTGCCCAAGTTTCTAAATTTCCATGCTTAGGAATTTCAAAACCAACATCAGCATTAAGCTCTTTATAAATATTTACTAAAGATGGCGGAATTTTAACCCCGAACGGAACAGAAAAGCACAAACCATGAGCTTGTCCTTCACCATGATAAGGATCTTGTCCGATAATAACAACTTTAACCTCATCAAAAGGAGTTAAATCAAAAGCAGAAAACATTCTCGCTACTGGAGGAAAAACCTCGTATTGAGCACGTTCTTCAGTAAGGAAATCATTTAATTTAATAAAATAATCTTTCTCAAACTCAACTGCTAATTTATTATACCATGATTTTTCAATTTTTACAATTTGTCCGGTCATATCACAATATAAATTTGAAAATACTAATCAAATATCTTTTGTAAATCTTCAATTTGCACAGGTTTTTCGTTAGTAATAAAAACGTTCTCCCGTAAAAAACCACCGTATTGGTTAATTTCCTCAACAATTTCTTGTATCAGATCAATTAGATTTACATATAATGGAACTAAAGCGGTACAAAGCGTAAATCCCTGCACAAATTCGGTTTTTTCAATTTCGCCTTCATTCTTTTTTAAGAAATATTCAATTTCACCATTAATAATATTTTTTTGATAATCATTATAATCACCACCGAGCGAAACAAAAGCAAAAACATATCTTAACTTATGTCCTCTACCTCCCAAACCAGAAGCAATATATATTTTAGACTCTTCTAAAAGCTTAGATTCAAGGAGCATTCTTCCTTGCTGACAGGCAAGAAAAGCCCAAATTTTAAAATCTTTGTTAACATTTTTTAGATACTCCTCAAGCAGCCTAAAACTTTCTACTTCGCCGGCTGCTGTAAGAGTTGCCAGAATTTCTTTTTTTCTATCTATGGCAGTTTCTTTGCAAATTAATTCATTATACAATGCTTTAATATCATAATCCTCTTCAATATCTGACACTCTTTGCAAAGCTTCAAAAAACTCTATCTGAATCTCTGAATCAACGCTGGTTTCAATTATCTGAATATTATCAGGGTTTTGTAATGCGATTTCCCTCATTTTCTCCAGCATATCTTCTTGATTGTTTTTTTTCATTATCTGCACATTAAAATAAGCAACAAAGGTAATTATTATTTAATTAGTCTTTGCAAGAAAACGCCAAATACTGCGTTACTCTCGTGTTGAAAACAGTTATTTGCAAAAGAAAACGCCTTGACTTTCACTACGTTCAGTCAAAGCTTAAAATACATGAGTCTTTTCAGACTCAAAAGTAATGAAACACATTTGAAATTATTATGATAAAAGAGCATGCGGTTGCCCTATCAAATGATACACACAAACGACACTAAATTTTGGCTATTATGGTTGACGCTAAAAGCACATATATTATATTGTTATTTTTCCAAATAACCTATTAAAAAAAGCAGTCTCTAAAAAGAAACTGCTCTTATTTTATATTATTAAATCTTATTATTCTTTTGGAGGAGTGTCTTCTACTTTAAGAATTGTGCCTGTGAAAAACAAGTCTTCGCCAGATAAAGGATGATTAAAGTCAATAATAAGGAAGTCTTCAGTAATATCATCAACTATACCGTCAAAAACAGTTCCGTCTTCGTCTTCCATTGGGACATAATCTCCAATTTCAGGCAAGACACTACCTTCTTCTTCAAGAAAAGCAGCTTTTGGAAATTCAGCATAAGCCTCTTCATCATCGTCTCCGTATGCCTCTTCTTTAGTTAAACTAAATTTAAAACTATCACCAGCTTTAAGTCCGATAAGTTTTTCTTCAAAAGTTTCGAGCATTTCTTCGTTTCCGCAAAGAAAAACTGCCGGTTCATCACTTTTTATTGACTCTATCAGTTCGCCATCAAAAGCTTCAACATACAAGTCGTATTCAAGTGTTACAAGAGTTCCGTTTTTAATTTTCATGTTATAATTTTTATAAAAATTTATAACTGTAATATTACATCAAAATTTGGAAGATACAAAATTAAAAAACAACATGTATTTGAAAGTGCAAATTTTAAAAGTGTGGAGAATAAAATGTGTATTCAGATTAAATATGAGAAAAATGAAAATTATTCTTACGTCAAAACATAATATTGTGATTCTGTAATTTTATCTAGTCTTTGCAAGAAAACGCCAAATACTGCGTTACTCTCGTGTTGAAAACATTTATTTGCAAAAGCAAACGCCTTGATTTTCAACACTTCGAAAGCCATGTCTTTGACGTTTTCTTATCAAAGACTTAAAAATAAGGAGTTTTAGCTTCGCTGAGCTCGTAAACTCGGTTCTTGCAGACACTATCTAGCGATATCACCACATCAATTCAGCATTTGATTATTCGACCCAGTTCAGAAATGGGAATCGGTGAATTTTCGCAAACATTCGTATTCTCCAGTTAGCATGGATTTGCAATTCGAGCGAAGCTTGCAGACACTAAATATCGTGCATTGGATATTGATGATTTCGATTAATATACATTAATAAGAAATAGACATGAGGAGATTCTATCAAATAAATGCTCTAGTCTTTTAAACTCCTTTTCAAGTTACTGGAAAATTTTTCTCTTTCTTCAATTTTTATTTAAAAAATTAATACCTTTGTACAATTAACCACAAAAAAATAAAAATATGAAAAAGCTATTATTAAGTTTTATACCTGTTTTAATTATTGCAATTAGTATTGTTTCGTGCAATAATCAGAATCGCGACGTTAATAAAGAAGGCGTTAAAAGTGAAGAAATCAAAGTTAATTCGGCAATTCTTGATGAATATGGGAAACTGATGCCGCAATGTAAAAACATTTTAACAGTAGAAGTTGAAGGCATAGACATTAATGAAGCCATAGTGTATATTGACGATGATGCAGGTGATGCCTACATGCTAACCGAAGGCGTTGGATTAGTACCGTACGAAAGTGGTAAGAATATAAGTATGATTGTGAGCTTCGAAGAAGAAGGCGGAACAAAAGAATTTGAAGTTGCCGATAAACTTCCTGCACCTAACGTGCGTTTTTTTAATTCATTAAACCTTGAGATTCAGGATTGCAAATTTGAAAATGTAGCTCCTGTTATTGTAGAAATTATTGCAGACAAAAAATTTGCAGAACTTTTCCCAGAAGATGCTACATACATATTTACTTCATTTGTTGCAACACAAATGCGTGGCGAGAAAATGATAAAAGACTTTACAGTTAAAGAAGGACACAATAGTAATCAAATTGATATTTCACCACTCCAAGAAAATGCAGAAGTTGGCGATGTTATCGTTATTAGTATTAATGGTATTCAACGCATAGACTTTGAAAAAAATGCTCACGATGTTGAAATCCCTGAAAAAATGAAAGAAATGAAACTTACGATCGAAAAATAGTTTGCGGT
The DNA here is from genome assembly GCA_028701945.1 of Bacteroidales bacterium. Lineage (GTDB taxonomy): Bacteria > Bacteroidota > Bacteroidia > Bacteroidales > ML635J-15 > Bact-19. The sequence goes on along the minus strand of JAQVPT010000026.1, from coordinate 6,757 downwards.
TCACGGTTTGAGCTCGCAGTAAATTTACAAAAAAATCGAAACTCGAAATTTTAGTTCATTCCTCTAATCTGATTAAAATTACATCAAAAACTTGATTGTCATTAATTCTTTTTGTATTTTTGTCAAAAACAATTTGACTATGCATCTGCCATCAAACTTAAAGACTCTCCGCAGACGTCGCAAAAGGACTCAAGACGATGTCGCTCGTTCAATAAATGTTCCACGTCCAACATACAGTGGTTACGAAAACGATGTATCTTATCCGTCACTCGAAGTACTTATTCGAGTTAGTAACTATTATGAGATAAGCGTTGATGTCCTTTTAAAAGTTGATCTTTCGGTAATGCCCGAAAGTAAACTTCAACTAATCGAATCAGGCAATGATGTTTACATCAAAGGTTCGCAAATTCGTGTACTAACAACAACTGTCGATAGACAAAATGAAGAAAATATCGAGTTAGTAAACATTAAAGCAAAAGCTGGATACACCAGAGGATTTGCCGATCCTGAATTTATCAAAGTACTCCCGACTTTTCAATTACCTTTTTTATCAAAAGACAAAAAATATCGCAGCTTTCAAATTAGCGGCGATTCAATGCTACCAATACCTAATGGTTCTTATATCACAGGTGTATTTATCCAAAATTGGTTCTCTCTTAAAGACGGCGATGCTTGCATAATTCTAACTTTAGACGACGGGATTGTTTTTAAATGTATCGAAAATAAACTCGACACTCACAAAAAAATTGGCGTTTACTCGCTTAACAAAGAATATGAACCATATTCAATAGATGCCGCTGACATTAAAGAAATATGGAAATTTGTAAATTACATAAGTCCCGAAATGCCCGAAGCATTAGATGCAACGGCTGCTATACACAACGAAGTTGCAAATCTTAAAGAAAATATGCAGAAAATTATGAGAAAGTTGAATGTAAAGTGAGGGGAATTTCTCTACACTATAAAGCTCCCACTAATACTTTGATAATTATATATTTTATTAATAATCCCTCCAAAAAGGTCTCCAATTGACAGAACTTTTATTTTATCTGACATTCCCTCTTTAATTGGGATAGTGTTTGTAGTAATCAGTTCAATTATGGAGGAATTGTTAATTCTATCATAAGCAGGCCCAGATAAAACAGGATGCGTAGCAACAACGCGAACACTTTTGGCACCTTTTGACATCATAATATCTGATGCCATTGAAATAGTTCCAGCAGTATCCACCATATCGTCCATAATTATAACGTTTTTGCCCTCAACCTCACCGATTATCATCATTTCGCCAACGACATTTGCTTTTTCGCGAGATTTATGTGCAATCGCCATATCGCAACCCAAGAAATGCGAATATGCTTTTGCTCTTTTTGAACCTCCCATATCGGGTGAAGCAATTACCAAGTCCTCTAACTCAAGGCTTTTAATATATGGTACAAACAATGATGAAGCATATAAGTGATCAACTGGGACATTAAAGAATCCCTGAATTTGATCGGCATGAAGATCCATTGTAATAACCCTGTCAACTTTTGAAGCAGTTAACAAGTCAGCTATTAGTTTTGCACCAATAGCAACACGTGGTTTATCTTTTCTATCCTGACGAGCAAAACCAAAATACGGAATAACTGCAACAACTTTATATGCAGAAGCACGTTTTGCTGCATCAATCATTAACATAAGCTCAAATAGATTATCAACTGGTGGAAACGTACTTTGAATTAAAAACACTGTGCAACCACGAACTGTTTCGTCAAGACTTGTAATAAATTCCCCATCGCTAAAACGTGTAAAACTACTTTTCCCAAGCTCAAAGTCTTTAATTGTTTCCTCACTATTACCAGCTTCAAGGTGCATTTCTGCCTGACTTTTATTATACCCTTTAACGATTTGTTCGGCTAACTCTCTGTTTGCCGAACCTGCGAAAAACTTAACTAGTGGCTGCATTTAATTTCCGATTTTTTATTTGCACAAACGTACAAAAATCAATTTTTAATAGCAACCTATAATAAATAAATAACATAAAACTTTTCAACACTTGTTGAAAAAATGGTCATAAATAAAAATTCCAGTATTGTATCTCCATTCAAATGTTACTATTAACAAAGATGAACACTTTTATCCTAAAGAAATTATACAGTCTCTACAATAGAATTTCCTGTCCAATAAAAATTCAAGAAACATTTGAGTTTGACAAAAGAAATACTGACAAAAAACTTCACTAAAAATCATTCTACTAAATATTTTAAAAATCAGGATGAATTAAAACATTCCATGAATCTTCTGATAAAACTATCGAGAATCCATTAAATGATATAATTATTGAATAACGAATTTGTTTCAATTGCTTTTTTTACGTTTCCATAACCGCAAAAAAGCGGATGCTGGAAAGTAAAAAAACATCCTAGAATCTTGAATTTACATTGCCGACTAAATCTCAATCTTGATTCAAAACATAACAGGCAATGTAAACGACAACATGAAAAACAAACAAACTTGTAATTCATAGCTTTTTTTCACGTTTCCATAACCGCAAAAACGGATGATGGAAAGTGAAAAGATCATACTGGAATTTTGACTTTACATTGCCAACGAAATCTCAAGCTTGATTGAAAATATATCAGGCAATGTAAACGTCAGTATGAAAAACCAAAAAAATAGATTATTTTTGTTAAAATTCGAATCAATTATGGCTATCAAACTTGAATATGGCAAATTTTATCATGTTTATAATAGAGGTAACAATTATCAGAATATATTTACCTGCGAGGAAGATTATTTGAAATCCCTGGAAAACATGGATATTTATCTAAAGCCTGTAGCAGAAATCATTGCATGGGTTTTATTAAAAAATCATTTTCATCTAAAATGGTCAAAATTAAAAATGAGAATGAAATAGGTTTGTTAGACTCAAAAGAATCCAAGAGTAGTAATACGACAAAAAAATGGGCAACACATTTTACAAATAACGGAAATCAGGAATTGCTTGTAAAACCAACACCGGTTGAAATGTTTAAACACCTCTTCAATTCCTATACGAGATGGTTTAACATTAGACACCAGCGAATTGGCAGCCTTTTTATTAAAAACTACAAAAAGAGCCATGTTGACAATACTAATTACTACAAAAACCTCATCGTTTACATTCATAACAATCCAGTAAAACATGGTTTTGTTGAACATCCAATAGAATATCCGTGGTCATCTCATCTTGGGAATAAAAAGAATACCGATAAAAAATTCACTGAAAGCCATTTTGCTACATATTTTAAAAACCAGGATGAATTCAAAATATTCCATGAATATACTGATAAAACTATCGAGAATGCTCTAAAAGATATAATTATTGAATAACGAATTTGTTTCTTCTTCTTCTTTTTACGTTTCCATAACCGCAAAAAGCGGATGATGGAAAGTAAAAAAATCATACTAGAATCTTGACTTTACATTGCCAACTAAATCAACATCTTGATTGAAAATGTATCAAGCAATGTAAACGTCACTATGAAAACATAACAAAACAAAAAACTTGTAATTCGTAACTTTTTTACGTTTCCATAACCGCAAAAAAACGGATGATGGAAAGTAAAAAAAATCATACTGGAATTTTGACTTTACATTGCCAACTAAATCAACATCTTGATTAAAAATGTATCAAGCAATGTAAACGTCAGTATGAAAACAAAACAAAAAAACCTATAACTCGTAACTTTTTTACGTTTCCATAACCGCAAAAACGGATGATTGATTCAAAATATATCAAACAATGTAAACGTCAACATGAAAAACATAAAAACTTTTTATTCGCAGCTTTTTTTTACGTTTCCATAACCGCAAAAAACGGATGATGGAAAGTAAAAAAACCATACCAGAATCTCGACTTTACATTGCCGCCAAAATCTCAATCTTGATTCAAATCTATCAGGCAATGTAAACGTCAAAATGAAAAAACAAACAAATCCCTCCAGAATCTCGACTTTACATTGCCAACCTCAGCTAGCTAGGATTTAGCTATGCTGAGCTCGCATAAAATGCTCGCTTGTAATCCTAGCGCAATATCAAACTATCTCCTACCACTTTTACCACGAAAATCTATTTCATCACAACTACTAGTCTTAACCTCAATTCGAAAAGTTTATTTAGACAAAACTGCTCCTTATCTTTAAATACACACAGTAATTATAATTTCCTAGAAAAAACTTTTCAACATTTATAAAAAAGAATCAGCATATAAAGCAACTGAAACACAAACAATTACGTTAAACTGGTAGAGGAATTCAAGAAAAGTGTATAAAAAGTTTACAATTGCTTAACAATCAGTATATTTAACTGTTATATTATTGTTTAAATTTGTATAATGGCTTATTAAGCATTTTCAAAAGAGGTTTGAGGGAAATTTAAGTAAAAAAATATAATAAAATGAAAAAAACATTTCTAATTTTTATCGGAATTGTTGTAGGCGTATGTTTAAGCCTAGGAGTATTTGGACAGATACTAACTTTCGAATTTTCAGCTTTAGCTGGCAATGAAGCTTCAGCCACATCTAATTCCAACGATGCAAATTTAGCTAGTTCTACAATTACTAGAGGTGCTGGACTAACTGCCTCTGGAAATAGTGGGAGGTTCAATGCAACAAATTGGGCACTAACCTCTATTGCAAATGCTGTTAGTGGAAATAACTATATGGAGTTTACAATTACTCCAAATTCTGGTTATCAGTTTAGCGTTAGTTCTATTGTTGTCCAATGGCAACGATCGGCTACTGGTAATACTGCAATTTCTCTTAGAAGTTCTGTTGATGCATACGCTTCTGATTTGGATGCTGTAAAAAGTGTAACAGACAACACAAGTACTCAGACTTTTACTTGGACATTTACTCAATCAAACTCAACAGCGGCAGTAACATACAGATTATACTCTTATGCTGAAGCTACTGGTGGATCAGGTGGTGCAGGAGATGGTTCTGGTAATGATATTACTGTAAATGGAAATGTTACTGCATCTGGGCCAACCATTACCCTTACTCCTACCACTCTCAATGGTTTTACTTATGAAGATGGTGCAGGTCCATCAACTCCAGCTAAGACATTTACAGTCGCTGGTTCAAATCTCACAACCGACATAAGTATTGCAGCACCAACGAATTACGAAATTTCCAAAACTTCTGGATCTGGTTATGCAACACCTTTAACTTTCACACAATCTGGTGGAAGCGTTACTACACAAACCGTTTATGTTAGACTAAAATCTGGTCTTGCAGTTGGAGTTTATAATAGTGAAACAATTACTGCATCAAGTACAGGGGCAACAGATAAAACTGTGACCTGCAGTGGAACGGTTTCTGAATTATTACTTGCAGCATGGGACTTTTATGGACAATCTTCACCTGCAACATTTGCGGCGACTACTTTTGATGGAAATTTAATTTCAACAGCAGGAGCCAACCTGATTACCAGAGGAGCTGGAGCAACATCTAGTGTTGGAAGTAATTCTTTCAGGACGACAGGGTTTGAAAACAATGGCATATCAACGGCAAATACCGATTATTTTCAAATTACCTTAACTACTGAAGCAGGTTATGCAGTATCTCTATCTACAATAGATGCAAATTTTGCAGGAACAAGTACATTTTATGCATCACCTGGTGTTACTTCACAGTTTGCTTATAGTACAGATGGGACAAATTTTACATTAATTGGTTCGCCAGAAACTTCAACATCACTTAGTTTAACTCAAATTGATCTTAGCGGAATATCTCAATTACAAAATGTACCTGATGGAACTACAATATCTCTTAGATATTATGCAAGTGGTCAAACCACAACTGGAGGCTGGGGTTTGACATCAGTGGCGGCAGGGACTAATGGACTTGCAATAAGAGGGAACATTATTTCTACCTCTATAATCTCCGCCCAAACCGGACCTTGGTCATCAACCACAACATGGGTTGGCGGTGTTGTTCCGACATCTTCAGATAATGCTCTTATAAAATCTGGACATACTGTTACAATGGATAACTCAACTTACAGTACGCGAAATAGCGGAGTTATAACTACTGTTGAAGTTGGAGGAACACTAGCAACAAATTTAACTTACACAAATAACGGCACAACTACGATTAATGGTTCATTCAAGTTAGTCGATGGCGGATGGGCTAACGGAAGTAATTTTGTTTATGGCGCAAACGGAACACTAGAATTTAATACTAGCGGAGCTTATGGAGTGGATAACACAAATGTATTCTGGCCAATAACTAGTGGACCATACAATGTTAGCGTACTTAGCGGTGGATTAAATCTTGGGAGCTCAAGCCAAGCTGATCGAACAGTAAGTGGAATATTCCAGACTGGCTCTGGTGTTACTTTAAGCAATAGTTCTGTTCTAACTGTTAACGGTATTTGCAGAATTAACACAGGAGGTTGGTTTAATAATGCTGCAACTTATGGCAGTAGCTCAACTTTAAATTATAATACAGGCTCTAATTATGGTCGAAATATTGAGTTCAGCTCAACAACTGCAGGAACACCAGGCTACCCATACAATGTTCAAATCTCAGACAATACAAATTTAAACCCTGGTGCCAATTCTGGAACAAATACAGCATGGATAATTGGAGGAAACCTCACAGTAGATTCAGGTAGTGGATTTTATGCCGATTTTGGATCAGACCACATGGTTTCGCCAATTACAATTTTGGGTAATCTAACAGTTAATGGAGGTCTTGCGCTATCAGGCAATGCTGGGGCAGATTTAAAAG
>JAQVPT010000267.1 GCA_028701945.1 Bacteroidales bacterium | reverse complement strand
GGCTCTCTAGGTGTGATGTATGGGATTCAAACTTTTTTAAATATTATAATTCCTTCGGGTTCAGCAAAAGCTGCACTTACAATGCCTATTATGGCACCATTCTCCGACCTGATTGGTATTGCACGGCAAACAACAGTTTTGGCATTCCAATTTGGAGATGGGTTTACAAATATGATTACACCTACCTCTGGAGTTTTAATCGGATGTCTTGGAATTGCAAAAGTGCCTTATAATCTTTGGCTCAAATATATCTGGAAACTAATACTAATATTAATAGTTATAGGCTTTTTGTTAATGCTGCCAACTATATATTTTGACCTAAACGGATTTTAATAATAACTAAATGAAATTAAAGATATTAATAATAATTATCGCTGTCTCACTTTGCTTAAATGCTTTGGGACAGGTATATCCTCCAAAGAACGATAGCACTTTTACTTTTTATGCCGAAGCAGGGATAATTGCCTCAATACCTCAAGGTGAATTTAAGTATTATATTGGAGGAGCAAATACAGGATATGCAAAACCTGGAGGTGGCATCTATTTTAGTGCTAAAGCATATCAAAATAAATTTTTAGGATATTGCTTAAACATTAATGCTACGGTAAATCCTGTTGATGATTCATTTGAATCACTTGCTAATGAAGCACACAAAGCCGATATTGGAATGTGGAAAAATGTGAACTTTGGTGTTGGCCCATTATTATATTTAAATAGTGAAAACATTATGCTTGAAATAAAACTCCCAATCGGATTTAATACCGTTAGCCGACCAAAGGTTTTAGTCCAAAATTACTCAGGAAGCACAGGAACTATGACCAGACAGTACTCAACCACAGGCGGAAATTCCATTGGGTGGAGTGCTACTCCTGAAATTGCAATGATTTTTAAAGTAAAGGACAATTTACAATTAAAAATTTTCAGCTATTACCTTATATCTAATGTAAATCTAAATTATCAGAAAATATATGGAGACCCTCAAACCTCTCCTAGTGCTTTTGCAAATGCTATAGAAATTGAACAGAAAATAAAAATCAGGAGTATTAATGCTGGAATATCCTGTGTTTTTAAACTCAACAAATAATTACATTTATATTTCTTATGCAATCAAAAATCAACATTCCAAACAATGAAAAACCAGTGAAATCGTCTTTAAAATCACTTATTCTCATTTCTCAAATCTTATTATTAAGTTCGTTGAGTGCTTGCCAAAACCAATCCATAGAAAAAACCCTTCCTGAAATACATATATTCCCTTCAAAGACAATTAATTTTGAAAACAAAGAAAACTGCTTAATGGTTTTCGAAGACAACGGAATAATACATTCCTTATCTGCAAAGATAAAGTGTCGTGGAGGGTATTCTTCAAAATTCTACAAACACTCATACCGCATAGAGCTTAACCAAAAACTTTCTCCTTTCGGGTTACCAAGGGAAGACGATTGGATACTGAACGCAAATTATATTGATAAAACGTTTATGAGACATAAACTATCGTATGATTTATTTAGATTAATGGGAGAAAATAATCTTGCCCCAGAATGCTTATACGTGAATGTAAAAGTGAACAATGCATATAATGGATTATATGTGTTAATGCAAAGGATTAATGGTAAATTCTGTAATTTGAATAAAAAAGATGATAAGGCTTTCGTATGTAAGGATCCACTAGTATTTTTTGACAAGATTCCTGAAGAATTATTAAAAAATGGTAATTATCATGACCAAAAATACCCTGAAACAACTAAGCATGATTTCACTGCAATGCTTGACGAATTTCGAGAATTTGTATTTCGGTCTTCTGACTCCGTTTTTCTTGCAGATATAGGGAAAAGGATTGATATTAATAACGTATTAGACTGGCATATTCTATTGCTATTAACGAATAATGCGGATGGACTTAACAAAAATTTTTACTTATATCGAATTGACTCGAAAACTCCAATGCGAATTGCAATCTGGGATTACGACCACTCGTTTGGTAGAGACGGAGATAATGAATTAAATATGCTTACTCACGAAATTGACTGTTCGAGAAATATTATGCTTAAACGTTTGATGGAAATTGACAACTCTGAATATCCAAACATGCTGAAAGTCAGATGGTTGCAACTCAGGGAATCTAATATAATTTCCATTAGTGAACTTAAAAAAATGATCTTAATAAATCACTTTATCATAAAAAATGACATTGATAAGAACTTTGAGAAATGGCCAGTCAACAGCGAAGATTATTTTGATGAAAACAACTATTCGCAAGAAATTGCAATTCTAACGCAGTTTATCGAACTTAGAATACCGCAATTAGACAATTATTTTAAAACCATTGTAAAATAAATTTATTATCTTAGCCCTAAATTACGGCAAAGTATTTGATTGACTATTTTGATAACAAAAAAACTATAAAAATGAAAAAACTAATTATTAACTCAATTCTGATTTTAGGTTTTGTAACTTTTGTAAATACAGCATTTAGCCAAAAAGTATATAGCTGTGATTATAAGAGCGATGCAGACGTAAAAGTATATGTCTCCACCTACAAAAGCGATGCAGATTTAGTCGTTTATAAATGTGATTATAAAAGCGATGCTTCTGGCAATAAAGGCTTATGGTATTTTTGTCAATATAAAAGTGATGCTGATAAAAAAATCTATTTTTGTGACTATAAAAGCGATTCCGATATTGTAATTTATTTTTCTGATTATAAAAGCGACGCTGGCTGGAAAAACTCGTCCAAACAACACTTAATGTACTAATAATTAAACCTTTAAACAATGAAAACAAGTATAAAACTTCTATTAGCAGCATGTCTTATTTGCTTTGCTTATTCTTTAAATGCACAAAAAGTTTACTCATGTGATTCTAAGTACGATGCTGATGTTAAAGTTTATGTCGCTGACAGTAAATATGATGCTGATTTAATTGTTTACAAATGCTCGTCAAAGTATGATGCTTCTGGGAATAAAGGATTGTGGTTTTTTGTAAATTCAAAATATGACGCTGATAAACTTATATTTTTTGTTGACTCAAAGTATGATGCCGATGTAATCATATACTTCTCAGACAGTAAATATGATGCCCAATGGCGTAACAATAGCAAAATGCAATTATTTTACTAAAAAAACTTATGACGGTTAAGAAAAAAAAAGTACTCAAAGTTCTATTAATAATTCTTGCCTCTATAATTACAATAATAGTAATTGCGTGGCTGTCATTCAATTATTATTTAAAAAAATCTCTAGAAGGCACTCTTAATCAGTCATTTAATGCAAATGTAAAAATCGAAAAAGTAAGAATCAATCTTTTTACTTCTAGCATAAAAATTAAAAAAGTATCAATAATTGGACAACATGATTTTGAAAATGACACCCTACTCTATTTTGATAAGGCTACAATTAAGCTTGATGATTATGACAATAAATCAGGGGAAATTATTTTAAACAAAATTGAGATTTGTAAACCCACCATTAAAATAATTACTGACGAAAACGGCGAAAATTGCTGGCAAAATATCGTAAAACCAAATGCAAATGTGGATACAATTAATATAAATAATGATTTTAATATATTCATAAAAAACATTAGCGTTAGCAATGCACAAATAATAATAATTGATAAGCAAACTCAATCAACGAACAAGTTCACCGACATAAATCTCGCTATTAATTCTCTAAAAACAAATAATGGTTTTGAGTCTGATTATAATATTGATTTAATAACAGAAAACACATATTTTAATTCTGAGAGTAACATATATAGTTTTAATCTGTCTGGACAAATGAACAAAGACAACAAAACATGGGCTGGCAAAGCAAAAGGAAATTATGCATGGTTACCTTTAGACTTAAACTTTCAAGTCAATTTAGACAGCATAAATAAATCTGAATCGTGGCTTACGGCGTGTTTTAATTTTGACAACACAACGAATAATACAGATTCGGTTAAAACTAATGGAAAAATAACAATTGATTTAAAAACAGATAGCAAATTTGTTTACGACTCAAGTTTTAATCTAAAAGCCAATATAATATTTGATAATCTTAGTGTAATAAATTCAAAGCAAGAAAAACTGTTTTTTGATTTTGAGACATTTCTTTCCTACTCTCCTTTTCAATACGAAAAAATGCTTGTTAAGTCAGACAATCTTTTAATCACAAACAATACTGATTCAATCGCTGGTTTTATAGACATGTCTTTTACAAGAGACAAATTTATTTCCAACACTTTCATCACTAATACAGGTATTATTGATTATTGTATAAACGATATCGCTATGCAATTGTCTATCAATTCAAATTTAAAGGGGGGAATTGATAAAAACTCAAATAATCTTGAAGGAGTATTTGGTTATTCTCTTGAGGTAAACAATAAAGACATCTGTGCTGATTTTTATGGAGCAATGAATAAGAAGAGTTTTAATTATAATTTAGAGCTTAAATCCGACTATATCGAGGGAAAAAGTCTTACAAAGATTGAAAACATATCCACATATTTCAATAATGCCCCAATAAATATCAATTCTGAAACCATAATAAAAAACATTAATCTGCCAAACAAAAATAAAACACAATCATTTGACTTTAAAACCAAAATTGAAACTAGCTCATTTGAAATTGAGTTCCCTGACAAAATAAATGCAAACATCTTTCTACTTATAGATAGTATCACTTCGGGAGAATTTTCCACAACAGACCTTAAAGCAAATCTCAAATATGGACCAAATTCAATTGGTATTGACAATTTTAGCGCTAAACTTTTAAATGGAACTTTAGAGATTAAATATTTGATTAATAAAGCTCCAAATGGATTGTATTTTGAGAACCAATATCAAATAAAAGACTTTAATATATCCACTTTCCCGAATGTTGAAGATAAACTGCAAGGCATACTAAACATATCAGGAACCAACCACATATTTTTAGCAGAAGATATTGTTGACTACTCTCAAAACACGGGTTATAATAAAATTAGCTTATCCAATTTTAAAATTGAGACAGATTTTTTAAAAGAATATGAGATTGACGAGGATTTCATTT
>JAQVPT010000266.1 GCA_028701945.1 Bacteroidales bacterium | reverse complement strand
ATTTAAGCGTTAATTAATAATTAATAAACAATTTTAGCGTATATGCTTTTAATTAAAAGCACTATAACAAAAATATCTTTTATATTAAATTTTTAAATGGAGGTTTATTATTTAGCCGTTACTTAACGGTTAATAAACGGCTAAGGTTCTGTATCTATTGCAGCGGAGCAACTTTAAAAATTTCAAAAAACCAATTTATCACAAAAAAACAGTATTCGGTATTCGGTAAGACGGTATTCGATAATCGGTACACTTAGCACAAATCCACTGACTACCGACCACTGACCTACCGACCACTGACTACTGACTACTGTTTTTACCGTTTCACAACCCTAACATTTAGCACATTATCATTAGATTTACCTCGCAAGTTGTATTCGGTAAGGCGGTATTCGGTATTCGGTATTCGGTATTCGGTATTCGGTATTCGGTAATCGGTATTCGGTAATCGGTATTCGGTAAGGCAGTAATCGGTATTTGGTAAACTTAGCACAAATACACTGACTACTGACTACTGACTACTGTTTTTACCATTTTACCACCCTAACATTTAGCACATTATCATTAGATTTGCTTCGCAAGTTGTATTCGGTAAGGCGGTATTCGGTATTCGGTAAGTTTAGCACAAATACACTGACTACTGCCTACTGACCTACCGACTACTGACCTACCGACTACTGACTACTGTTTTTACCGTTTCACAACTCTAACATTTAGCACATTATCATTAGATTTACTCCTCAAGTTATACACTGCTGGGCGTAAGTCATTTAGCTTTAGGCTTGTTCGATATTCTGAACTGACTGCCGTGCATTTTTCGAGATACACCACTCTGCCAAGGTCATCAATAATTTCGAGAGTAAATTCGCCTTTGTCCATGTTCTCAATTACAACATTTAGCTCATCTTTAAATGGATTTGGATAGGCATACATTATTGTTTGTCCTTTAGCATAGCCGTCACAATTAAGGTTGATGATATTGTAAGTTGTGGTTTTGCCGTCGAAGTCCACTTGTTTTAGACGGTAGTAATTTTCGCCTGCGAACATTTTATCATCAACAAAATTATAATCCACCAAGATATTTGAGTTTCCTGCACCTTGCAAGCGTGCAATTTCGTAAAACTCACTTACGTCCTTGGACTTTTCGAGAATAAAGTAATCGTTATTAGTTTCGGAGGCAGTTTGCCAATGAATGTTTGCAGAGGTTTTTAGGCAATTTGCGGTAAAAGTAAGAAGATTGACAGGTAGAGGAGTATTTCCTTTAGCAATTGTAAATTCGGAAAAACTTGTATATCCAGTTCTTTGGGCATAACCATTTCCGCCTTCGTGTATTCTTCCTGATAATCCAGCAACAGGAATTACTGTTGAAGCTTCATAAGTTTGCCAGTCTGCATAAGTTGTTGACCCTCCATTTCTCTTAAGGACGCAAAATGTATTATCATCAGCGGCTGTAATTCCAGTATTCTTAACATAAAGTCTAATGCCATAACTACCCGTAGGAACTCCGTCTGGTATTATTGTCCAAATGGCATTTTCGCCTAACGCATCAAGAAGTGGAGTAGAATTTTGTTCAGCAGTTAAGTTAGCGTCAATATTGGTATTTTGTTCAACTATGGATGTTACACTAGCAGCAATAGAACTTGTACCGCCAGTAATATTACTAATAATATCTGCTCTGTGATAATCTGTACTGTTTATTCCTTTACCAATAGGCAGTTCGTAAGTAGTGTTATTAGAAATAAATTTTCTTAAGTTACCATATATAAAGCTTTGGTCTGTAAATCCAACGATTGAATTTGCAAATATGCCTCTAGATATCAAGTAATTACTACCTGTAGAAACAACTCCATCACTTAATTTAAGGATGTTTAATACACTTGCATTATCAATTAGGCTAACTCCAGATGAAGTGTTTTGGACAGTTAGATTATAAAATTCGCCAGAAGGCCCAGAGGTGATGTTCTGATTATTATTACCTATGAATGAAATAGTTCCTGAGTTATGAATAAATGTTCCAGAGTTTGTCCAATTTCCTCTTACATTTATATTAGAAGCGGGAGCTGTTAGTGTTTTACTTGCATTGATAGTAATACTATGAAAATCATGACTAGTAGTTGCACCAGAAATAGTAGTGTTATTATTAAAAACGACCGTTCCTGTGCCAGGATTATAGGTTCCATCGTTTATCCAATTTGAGTGTACAGTAAGATTATGAGAACCTTGCATTGTAAGTACGCATCCAGTTTCTATTATTAAACTTTTGCAAATGGCATCATTTGTTGAAACAATAGCATCATTTGAAGCACAGGTTGGTCCTGCACATATTATTACATTATCACTTGCAGTAGGAACAATTAATGAAACAGAATATGTATCTGCTGCGGTATATTTTAGCCAATTTGAAGCAACATGCCAATCATTACCATTATTTCTAAAAACAAAGTCTCCAGTTGAAACTGTCGTTAATGGTTGTGGATTATTTACAACAACATTTGTTGTTTCTGGTTCGCTAGCAACTCCATCAACTGTAATTATTAAAGAGTATGTTCCTGTATGATTTGGATTTGCATTGGGGATTGTTGGGTTCATTGCAGATGATGTAAAATTATTGGGTCCCGTCCATGCATAAGTAGCACCAGTAACTGGGAAGGTTACAGATAATTCAATTGTTTGGCCTACACATAAAGGACCATTATTTGTAACTGGGGGTGCTATAATATCACAATTTGTTGTTCCAGTTCCACCTGTTTGTGCAAACGTAATATTAGTTTCCTGATTAGAATAATTTGTTATTAACAAAACATAAACTTCTCCAGCTTCTGCATCAGGAATATGTGCTGTTTCTACACTCGCAGCGGAGTAACTGCAGTCAACAATTTTTCCATGAGGATAATAATCCGGATAGGATGTATGATCCGGAATTGAAGAGCATGCTGCAGCTAAATCAGTGAATGGGCCCCATGCTATAAAATCAACGTCATAACCACTAGAAATAAGAATATCTATATCTCCGGAGGTTTCAACTTCCATCCAGTACCAAGCAGGATTCGGAGCAGCATACAAACAACCAAGATATCCCAAAGTTGGAACATTTGTGCTGGCGGGAAAAATGTACTCATCGCTTCCAACTAACGGTAAAGTTAATTATTTGATTTATAATTGTTTAATATTTTCAAATTACATTCACTTTTTCTTCAATTTACCCTATCGTTAGCGAAAATATTCATCGATATTTTAGTCGAAGGGGGATTGTGCAAAACGGTAAAGCACTTGTGCAAGCATCAACAGGAAAGACTGCTGGACATATTACACGCACCTTAACCGTTGTTGAAGTCGAACCATCTCGCAAATCTGCAATTAAATAATACGTTTCACCTTCTGTTAAGTTGATAGTATAGTTAGTTTCCCAAACAACACCACTCCAATAAAATGGACTTGGTATTAAATTAGTTCCTGTATTACTGCATGAAGACATTAAAAAGAAATCTGCAGGTTTTAATCCCCGATATACATTAAAAATATATGCCCCTGTTGTAGGAGCAGTAAAACTCCAAACTTGTTCAGAACCAGTATAATTATGACTACCATTTGTATAATTAGTCCACGAACCACTTGAAGGATTCAAAGTTGCATTATATGTTATCCCACATTCCATTGTAACCGCTGAAGCACAAGGATCAGAGGCATCGCAAGCACTTGTGGTAAAAACATTTGAAGTTTTATATCCTGAACTTGTGTTATTACAATCTGTAGTTGCTTTTACGGCTAAATAATAAGATGTGCCACAAGTTAAGCCAGCTGTAGTTGACGATAAACTTGTTGTGCTACCCCTTACTGTGTATCCGCTCTCGTAAGTTACGTTACTGCCCGTACCAACTGCCCAATAATAGGTTACTGTTTCGCTACCAACTGGGGAACCAGCTGTCCATGCTAAATTGGCATCGGTTGTGGTAATATTACTTACAGTAGCAGTTGCTGGTGTAGCTGGAGTTACACAAGCATCGCAAGCACTTGTGGTAAAAACATTTGAAGTTTTATATCCTGAACTTGTGTTATTACAATCTGTAGTTGCTTTTACGGCTAAATAATAAGATGTGCCACAAGTTAAGCCAGCTGTAGTTGCCGATAAACTTGTTGTGCTACCCCTTACTGTGTATCCGCTCTCGTAAGTTACATTACTGCCCGTACCAACTGCCCAATAATAGGTTACTGTTTCGCTACCAACTGGGGAACCAGCTGTCCATGCTAAATTGGCACCAGTTGTGGTAATATTACTTACAGCAGCAGTTGCTGGTGTAGCTGGAGTTACACAAGCATCGCAAGCACTTGTGGTAAAAGAACTACTTGTTGCCGTAGTTGATTGTGAATCATTACAACTTGTTTTTGCATAAACTGTAAATGTATATGTGGTATTACAAATAAGACCAATAACTGATGCAGAAGTTCCTGTTGTACTTCCCGATTTTTTAACTGTAGCTCCTTCAAGAACTTCCCAATAATAAGTAACCGTAGCAGAACCTGCAGGAGTGCCAGCAGTCCAAGATAAATCTGCGGTTGTTTGACCAGTTGCAGTGGCAGTAGCAGTTGCGGGAGTAGCGGGAGTCGTGCAAGTTTTACAACCTGAAATATTTACATCGTCAAGGCACACTCCATATCCCCAGACAGCATTTCCTTTAAAACCAATATAATACGTACCATTTACATTAGGTAAGGGAATAATTTCCTCTGTCCAACTTGCAATACTAGTGGTATAAGATGCTAACAACACCCATGCTCCTCCTGAAGATGTTTTATAATAAACGCTGAGTTTATCTTGATCAGAACCCCAGATTTCTTGTGTATGCCAGAATGTTAAAGTTACATCAGTGCAGCCTGTTAAATCATACGAAGGAGTTGAAAGCGTGTTTAAATTATCGCCAGTGGTATTATCCTTAAACAAGGCATTATTATTGCCGCTATGTGCAATCCCCCTTCGACTAAAATATCGATGAATATTTTCGCTAACGATTGTATCTTTACATTGAGTTTCATGTAGAGACCGGTTTTCAAAATG
>JAQVPT010000265.1 GCA_028701945.1 Bacteroidales bacterium | reverse complement strand
TGCCACAAACTTCGGCATTATCTACTGGTCCTACACTGGCAACTGGTTTTTGTGCAAATGTTATATATTGTGTGGCGGTTGCAGTACATTGGACACTATTTGCTTGATTGGTTTCTGTCCAAATAAATTCTACTGTTCTGCTGTGTTGGTTGGTAGGATAGCCACCTATTGTAACTTGAGTAGTTGCACTTGTGTTATTAGGAAGATATGTAACTCCAGAATATGGATTACCGTTTGTAAAGGCAGACCAATAACCATTATAAATTGCGTTAGAAACTTTTATATTTTTAACATTACCGCAAACCGTATCATATAGTGTTGTAACTGTTGGATTAGGTGCTTGAATAAAAGTGACTTTTACAATATCTTCGTCCCAACAAGTTCCTACTTTTTCGCGCCAAGTAAAACTTACTTCGCCAAAGGAGTTTGCAGTAACACTTGTAATTGGGTTTGTTGCGTTTGTAAATGTGCCATTGCCAGTCCATTGTCCAGTTGAGCCAGTAACGCTTGATATAGCATTTAAATTGACAGTATTTCCACAAACTGTAGTATCATTGCCAGCATAAGCATTTGGAATTTCAATAAAATGAATCAATACTTCAGCGTAACCTGAGCAAATACCATTATTTACTGTGAATCTAAAGGTTTGATCTCCATGCGCATTAGCCAGAACGTTTATTGTATTGTTAGTGATTGTAGTTCCATTGATTGCAAAAAATTCTCCTGTTGATGTCCAAGTTCCTGTCATACCAGATGCAGGTGCTGTGGCATTTAATGTTATTTCTAGTCCACAAACTGATGTCCCAGAGGGAGTAGAAATATAAGCTATTGGATTTTCAAACCATGTTATAGGAACACCTTGAGATATTGAAAAGCAAGGGTGGTTATGATTAACAATTCCTCCTCCTAAATCTGGTCCAGCAATTGCTGAAATATAATATGTTACGTCGTAGTTTCCAGGTTGTAATTCGCTAAAACAGAATTCGGGATCCGAACTTCGAGCGTATATTATTAAGGGACTAGAGTTGTTGTGTACGACAAATTGTAGAACATCACCAAGGTCAAGAACGTCATCGTCGTTATGAGTAATCATATCTGTACATTCATCTGCACATAGATTTATCGGAGTTAAATCTGTCATTGTGCCAGCATCAGTAGTACAGGCACGATCTGTGGTGTTGTTGTTTTGAGATAAAGTCTCATTAGTAAATGTTGATAGTACAATTAAACACAGAGTTAATAAAGTATATTTTAATTTCATCATATTTTGTAATTTTTGCATTGGTGCAAATTTATAATTTTTTTGTGATTATTTTGAATAATATTCAGTTGTCTTTAATATCTTATATGTTTTTATACTTAAAGACAATATTAGGTGTCGATTTGTTGTATAGGGCAAAAAAATCCCGCTTTTGCGGGATTTTTAAAAGTATGCGATATTATTTAGTGTTTGTTGATAAATTAAGTATCACAGAATCACAGTATTTATTTAATCTCTCATTAAGTGTAATGGCCCTTGTATATCGTGTTCTTGGTCGTCCATACCTACAGCTTTTATGATAAAGTAATATACTCCAGGAGTGGCTTTCGTACCACCGCTAAGTGTCCCATCCCAGCCAGCTTCGTAGTCTTGCCAGTTTTCCCATTCATAAACGGTGCGTCCATAACGGTTGACAATAATTCCACTAAACGTGCGTAGTGTTTGAGCTTTGACTTGGAAAAAGTCGTTGTATCCATCTCCGTTTGGTGAGAAAATATTTGGAACTTCAAGTTTACTGGCATTATCAATTGGAATACAAGCCTCAAGATATGCAGTATCTCTACACTCTACTAGGTCTCTGTTCATAACAATCAGGAATGGATCAAAGCAACCTGCTTCGGTATATACATGTTCTACTTGTGGGTCACAGTTTTTGAGGGTATTGCCATCTCCAAAATGCCATTCGCAACGTTTTCCAACATTATCGTAAATAGAATTATTTAGGAAAATGACAGTTGCCTCAGGAGCCACTAATTCAGTCATGTCGGTAGCAGTCGAAATTTCGATAAGTGCTTCTATCATTCCAATTGGTTCTATTGTGTATGGGATTATATCAACACAATTTGTACTATTGAAAACATTTAAGTAGTGGGCGTAGTAAGTCATATTAGGAGTTTGGTAGGAGGTTCTGATATCGTATTCTCCTGCTGGAAGATTGTAAACTGCAGTAACAGGTCCAACAGGTGGTCCATAAACAGTATCGAGCCAGAAAAATGAGTTACTACTGAGAGAGTCTGCAAATATTAATCCTCCTTTGCCAAGCATACAAGTATCTGATACAATTATTACATCAAATGTTGGTATTGCTGGTTCGTAAACTGTGTCGATAGTAATAGTACTTTGACAATTCCAGTGATTTGTAGTAATTAAGCTGATACGATGCAAAGTGTCTGAGCTATTCCAATAAACGAAGTTTTCATATTGACCACCCAGAGAGTTAATGGATGTACTGTCAATTACTCCGCTATAAAAGTTCCAGGTAAATTGTTGTAATGTGTCTTCAACAGCTTTAATGCTAGCTGGTTCGCCAAAACATTTTGGTGGGATAATTTCTATATCAGAGGTTGGAATTCTAGCAAATGTTACTTTTATTGTATCTCTATCAGTACAGCCGTTTGTATTATCTTCAGTCCAATAGATGTTAAAATATGGATTTGATGGATTTCCTGTATTGATTATATTAGATGTAATTTGTGTATTTGGGTCATTTTGGTCTTCAAAACTAATATTTGTTACCGAAGGAGTACTCCATACACCAGTTCCCACACTTGGAATAGCATCTAAAGTTCCAGTATAACCGCAGAATAATGTATCTATACCAGCATTAGCATTTGGGATTTGGATAAAATGAATTCTTAAAGGTCCAGCGGTGTCTGTGCAGAATCCTTGAGCATAAGCGGGTCCAGTTTCTTCTATCCAATAAAAATCATGGTAGCCATAGTTTGGTACAATTGCCCAAGTATTAACAGAGAATTCGTCTCCAATATCGGTAGCTGAATTGTTTGTGTACCAATAGCCTGTTATTCCGCTTCCTGGATTTTCGGCTCTAAGTCTGTTGAATCTTAATCCGCAGGTTGTCGAGTCGGCAGTATCGGTAAGGATATTCGCAGTCGGAATACGCCAATAAGTTATTACTACTGTATCTTTCGAAGGACATGAAAATGTGGGGTCTGTTATGGATTGATTTGACTCTAACCATGTATAGGTAATCGGTCCGTATGCATTTTGACAAACATGAGTGTTTGGGTCTTCGTAATTGTCATAAATAGAACCATTTGCAAGCCATGAACCATCAAAACCTCCAGATGTTCCTCCAAGAGTTGTGCAAGTACCACAAACGTCTTTATCTTCGCCTGCCGATATTATTGGTAACTCAACAAATTCTATTCGTACAGTATCTGTATCGTAACACATTGTGAGATTAGAGTTGTTTTCGCGGAAAATAAATTGATAAATTCCGTTATGCGATACTGTACATATTGCTGTGTCATTATTTTGCGGTTGAATGTTTGTTTGAGCTTCCGGTAAAGGCTTTTGATAAGTGGACCACCAACCCGAAGGGCTGTAGTTTGCAGTTTCGCTTATATCATATACCGCACCAAGCTCGTGTATTTTACCACAGACTGCACGATCCAGACCAGCGTTTGCTTGGGGTCTTTGGTAAAATGTTACCCATGCTGTATCAACAGAAGTACATCCATGATTATTCATTATCCATAAAAATGGAGCTCTCACTTGTGCAGTATCGCCGAAATTACTAACAGAGTCTATGCAGAAAGTAGCATTTGGTAATCCACTATTATTCCACGTACCATGTAAACCTTTAGCATTAACCCATGAGCCAAGTGCTCCTTCTGAGCCTGTTATATCTGCATTAAAAGTATTACAGTTGCCACAAGTTTCTGATTCATCAACTGGTCCCACACTTGCTATTGGTTTTTTTGCAAATACGACAACTTTACTGGCTGAACCTGAACAAGGAACACCCATTACTTGATTTGTTTCTGTCCATACAAATTCTATTTCTCTAAAAAATCCAGTATAGTTTCCTATTGTTACTTCGACAGTCGTACTAGTGTTACTTGGTAAGTATATTACGCTGGGTAGCGGATTACCGTTTTCGTAAGCTGTCCACATTCCAGGATAATTCGAATTTATAACTTGTATTATATGTTTTTCTCCGCAAACACTATCGACATTTGGCGTAGTTGTAGGAGATGGATTTTGTACGTAGGTTACCAAAACTTTATCAGTTCCAGTACAAGAACCATTATCTTCGGTTACTGTATATTGATATGTGCCAAAGTTGCTAACTTGTGCAATTGCATTTGCAGAGGTTTGTGGATTAAAATTAGTCCCATTTCCCGACCATGATAGGGTAGAGAATCCTACGCTTGGTGTTGCGTTCATTGTTGCTTGATTGCCACAGACAACAAGATCTGGTCCGGCATCTGGTCGTGGGGTTTGAAGGAATCCGATTGTTACATCATCACTTGCAGTACACTCACCGTTTACAATGTTCCAAGTAAATGTACAAGTATTATATTCGGTTGCCATTACAATTGGCTTTGGTTGTGTGTATGAAGTTCCACCAACTGCAAAAAACTCACAATCTGATGACCAATATCCGTACATATCGCCTGTGGGAGCATTACCGTTTAGCCGCATAACTAAACCACAGGTATCTTTATCGCTGCCAGCAAGAGCAATTGGGTTTTCTTGCCACATTACGGGTGTACCTTGTGCTATCGAACGACATGAGTGCGACAAATCTGGATGTCCACCTAACTCATATCCGCAAATTGCTGATACATAATAAGTCGTGTTATAAAGTCCACCTGGAATATCTGATAGACAGAAATTAGGAGTGGAACTATATGCTAATGGAGTATTATTACCAGTATGAATCATAAATTCAAACATACCTGTTCCTTCAACTGTTTGATCTCCATTATGAGTTACTGATGGTTCGGTACATTCACCTTCGCACAGGATTCTTATTTGCATACTTCCCATTGTTCCAGCAAAAAGAGGACAACCACAATCACGATATCCGTCTATAA
>JAQVPT010000264.1 GCA_028701945.1 Bacteroidales bacterium | reverse complement strand
TGTTCTGTTGTTGTAAATAAAGCATTATTTATTTGTATTGGCTGTGCATTACCTGTTGCAATGATATCATTATTATTGTTAATAAATTTTGTATTATTTATGTCAATTATCACATTGTTTTCAGAAGTTATTCCCAAAACAGCTTTTGCAATTATATTATCCCCCGCAGTATGTATTTCGGCAGAATTACCAGTTACACCAGTAATTTCTATTCCTTGCCAATTTTGATGAATTGCAGAAAGAACCGCTCCGTCTTCGAGAATTAGTTTACCTCCGGGTAAGACTTTAATTTTTGAATTGTCATCTAAAAAGACAGAAGCCGAAATTGTTAAACTTGTATTATTATTTACAATAATATCTTTTTTTATCATTGTTGGCTTTGTAATAGTTCGAGGTATCCCTTCACTTACAATATAATCTATATTATAATTCTCTTTTGTAGGCAAAACACTTGGAACGATATCAAATGATGTTGGAATAACTCCTGTTACCCAATTAGGGATATTTTTTTTGGCTGCACTAGTCGCATACCCATATTTCGCAACCGTTATACTAGCCGTATAATCAGTTGTTGGTATATCAATTTCATAAGTGCCGTCAATTTTTGTAAACGTAAAAAAGTCAACTAAGCTACCATCCATATCTGGATAATTTACACTTACTTTTACTACAGCATCTTTAATAGCGGAATTATCACATTCAACTTTTCCTTTCCATTTGTGGGTACTAACATTGTCAGCAATATGAGGATACATATAATAATCGTATGGGTTACTCAAAAACTCACAACTATTCTGTGAAAAGCCACAATTAAAGATACTAATATTTAAACCTGCTGTTCCTTGGTTATTATAATCAACTATCTTTTTATAATCACCATATATATTTACAGAATTATTCTCGTCTTCATTTAAAACCACATTCTCAGTACCTCCATCGCATCTTAAAAGCCCTAATCTGTTTGCTCCCGCCCCTGGTGCATTATCATAGAATTGCCACCAAGAATATCCAAGTGAATTACAATTTACACTTTGTTGTTGTGTAATGTATGCATAATCTCGCTGAACCAACTCGCTTTCAGTATTTTCATTAGTATTACTATCTGTTTCCCCTATCATCCAAGGAAACGGAATTGTTTTATTAAAATAATATAATTGTCTATTTGTAATTTGACCAATCAAAGCCGAATGATTGCTATAGTTGCCCTCATATATATGAAAGCTATAAACATCACAATGTTTAAACGGCTCTACACCAAGGTGGAAAAATTCACTTATTGAATGAAGTCCAACTGTGATAGCATGGTTTTTATCAGTAGCTTTAATACTAGCTACCAATTCTTTTACAGAATGACTAAGCTGAAATGTATCGGAGCAACCATATTCTCCATCAAAAGACAGTAATTCATTAAATAAATCATAACAAATTAATGTTGTATTATCTTTAAATTCAGTAGCAACATCGTGCAGAAAACTACAAAACTGTTGGTTTATTGTGTGGTTTGGTGGCGTGAGTAAACTACGCCAAGTCTTGTTATCATTTACATCTACATATTGGTATTCCCAACCCATAACCCAAACAACTTTTAATCCACACTCCTGTGCAGCGTCTAAGACAACATGCATAGCTTGCAAATAGAACTCTTTACCATTTTCGCTTTCCAAATCAGTTAATATCTCCCAATCTCTTATACCGTATGTATTATCATTACTTGCAGGATCAGGATTTACTTGGCCCTGTTCATGATTTTTAAAATATAAACGTGTTGTCAAAATATCAGTATCATATCTGCGTTCAACTTGACAACCCATAATCCTTACGCTATTAAAACCCATCTTTTTAAGCGCAGTAAAATGTGCTTTAAAATATTTATCTGCATCTAGCTGATTTTCTGGTAGAGTAATATCACCCCATAATGCATTACCATATTTATCAAAATAATTTATAGATGGTGTAACAACTAGTTCATCATTGTCATCTAAGAACATATCTATTAAGTAATTACAAGTTTTCAAATAAAATTCCTCAGTCTTATAATGGAATTTATCATTACGCATATAAACAAATTGATTATCAATTTCAGCAGAATAATTTTGTCCTAAGGCAATTTACCCCCCCACAAAGACAATGCCAACAACTGCAAGGATTGCAGTACAAATAACGATTTTTTTCATAATTTCTAGTTTAGAATTTAACTAAACAAAGTTAATACATTATACGTAATAATTATATCTTTTTTACATTTATTTTATAATAGACACAAACCCAACTACTAATTTTGATAATAATTTGCTAGAAAACACAATTTGACAAATGTTACTTCACTTGACAAATCGACATTAGTATCATATTTCACAAAGAAACAACCAAGAAATTGTTTTTTTTCGACTAATTTCCCATTTGTATTCAAATATATCTTAAATTTGTGCTAACAAAAGAGCTAGTTGTATTAAATAACGAATGTGTTTTACCAAATTTAGCAAAAATTGCTTGCATAAAATATATATTATGAAAAGAGTATTGATAATATTTTTACTGATGGTTTCTACAGCTGGTTTTTCGCAGCAGATAATCAGAGGATATACTGCCAGTTTCTCCTATGGCTTTTTATCAAAAGGAGACGATTTTACCATTCATTACAGTGGTGAAGATTACACTGCAACAGCACGAGAAACTAATGGAAGTTGTCTCGGTTTGGGATTTCCGTTTGATGTCGGATACAAAAGAAACCGCTTTGTGTTTACTCCAGGTTTAGAATTTGTAAGCTCAAATTATGAACTCGACCTCGACAAAGGAATGCTAAATACTTCAACAAATAGCGACAGTCTTAGATTAAGCTCTTTTATGATAACTCCAAAAATTGAACTAATATATAAACTTCACTTTTACATTAAATCTGTTCATTTTGCAATAGGTGGCGGAATAGACTTCAGATTGCCTGTCTCCAATAGTATAACACTTACAACAAAAGATAAAGCGGATCTAATTGAATATGATGCAACACAAAATGGCACTGCAGACCGCCTTAGTTTTACACAAAAAACTGTTTTCTCAAATCTTGCAAATCTTGGTTTTCATGTAAGTCCTAAAATTACTTTCGACATTTACATGGGACGATTTCTTGCAACAAATATTTTTTATACTGCTTCGACATTAACCACTTATACAGATGAACCTGCACTACGAGGATATGGAGGAATTGGGATAAGTTATTTGGTACCTATGGGTAAAAAAGATGATTCACGAGTTTTACAATATTATAAGCAATAAAACATAGAGACATGAAAAAGATGTTTTTAACAATAATGATATTGACTATCAGCCTTGCTGCATTATTCTCACAAGAGATAGTGCCTGTTGTACAAGCTGGTCATTCGGGTGCAATTTTATATGTTGAATGGGATCCAACAAGCAGATATATCGCAAGTATAGACATAAATAACGAATTGGTAATTAACGACATTATCAGCGGTAAAATGTTTTACAGACTAAAAATTCCTGGCGACAAATTAGTAATGGCTCTAAGTTTTGATAGCGAAAACAGCTTAAGACTTGCAACCATATCGA
The DNA here is from genome assembly GCA_028701945.1 of Bacteroidales bacterium. Classification (GTDB taxonomy): domain Bacteria; phylum Bacteroidota; class Bacteroidia; order Bacteroidales; family ML635J-15; genus Bact-19. Next base: position 1,544 of record JAQVPT010000264.1, on the reverse strand, counting down.
AGACCTACAAATTTGACATGAAAACACTAACGCTTGAAGATGGTTCGGGTAAAATGCAACGAAAAATGCTAAGTAATGACTTTAAAATACACGGTGCAGTATTAAAAAAAGGAAGTAAATCTCTCTTTAATCGAGACGCATACTCGCAGTTTACTTTTGCCGCAAATTCGATTGACGGAAATTATGTTGTTGCAGGCGATGAACGAGGATGTGTTTATTTTTGCAATAAAAATCTAAGTCTTAAAGAATTTGATAATACCCATTTTTTGAGCGTTAACGACATTGACTTTTCTGCTGATGGTAAATTTGTTGCAATAGCCTCATCTGACAGATCTATTTCCGTATGGAGTCTTCCCGATTTTAAATTTGAAAAACGTGTTATACCAAGAAGTTTTAACGTATCGGCTATAATCTCTCATCCTAACGATAGCCTTATTGCTTTTGGTGATGAACTAGGCTTTGCGTATCTCTTAAAATTCGAAAATGATAAAATTAGTTGTCAAGGAGTAAATGCGCATAATGGAGTTATTAACGATATTTGTTTTTCACCAAATTCAAATATTACAGGCACTGCTGGAAGCGACAATGTGGCGGCAATAGTAGATTTTGAAAATAAAACCGTTTTGCAAAAATTTAGATTACAACCAAACACATCAAAAGTAAAGCAAACTTTCAATATTCAAAGTATCCAAGAGAAAGCTACAAACGAAGATAAAAGCGAAATCTGGTTTGACGAGAATGTTTATTCAGTCGCAATAAGCCCTGATGGCAAATCAATTGCATACTCTGGCGGTAAATGGGGTTTGACAAATCCAGTGTTAAAAGTTGCGTCAATAAACAATCTAAATATTAATAAATCTAAAGAAGAAAGAAAACCCAAAAAAGCTGATCTTGGACTTATGTCTAAAAACAATGTACATATTTTTAAACAATTACTTTTTGCAAACGACAAAGAATTTTATGGTTGGGGCGAAGACCAAAATAAAGCCGTAAGATTTAGTACAACAATTACAGGATATACAGAAAAAGACCAAACCAGCACTAGTAGTATTTTTGCAAAAAACCCACCAGCTAATCTGTTAGTCATTGAAGAAATTTATGATAAAACAACAACATCTGATTACATTATTAAGACAAATCCAGCAAATGGCGACACTTATACTTGTAGAGGCTTTGAGATTGAACGTAAAACCAAAGCAGGTAAAACCACCAAGTTTACTGGACACAGAGGATATATTAACGACTTTGAGTTAATCACAGGCAAAAATTATCTGATAAGCTCGGGCGAAGATGCCTCAATGATAATCTGGAATCTAGAAACAGGCGAGAAACTACTAAATATTTATGTTGTGGATATGGGGAAATTGATATTTATTACTCCAGACAACTACTACATGGCTACAGGTGACGCTCTTACAGGTCTAGGATTTAATTTTGATAGTAAGGTTTTTCCTGCCAAACAATTCGACATCAGATATAACAGACCCGATTATGTGTTAGAGTCATTTGGATATTTCGATAAAAGCATGATAGAGCTATACCAC
>JAQVPT010000025.1 GCA_028701945.1 Bacteroidales bacterium | reverse complement strand
TCAGGCTATGGAATACTTCTTGTCCCATTCGGATGGATTCTCTAAATGACGGAGCGTTGTGCGGAGCAATCATAAATTCTTGAAAGTCAACGTTATTGTCAGCGTGACCACCACCATTTATAACATTCATACATGGCACAGGCAATAAGTAAGCATTACTTCCGCCTAAATACTGATATAAAGGTATTTTTGTGCTTAATGCTTTGGCTCGGGCATAAGCCATTGAAACTGCTAATATAGCATTTGCTCCAAGTTTAGCTTTATTAGGTGTTCCATCTAATTCGATCATCAGATAATCTAATTCTCGTTGATTTTGAAAACATTTTCCTACTATTTCTTTAGCGATAACCGTGTTTACATTTTTTACGGCTTTTAATACGCCTTTACCACCATAACGATTTTTATCGCCATCTCTCATTTCTGTCGCTTCTCTTTCTCCTGTGGATGCCCCACTTGGAACCATCGCACGTGAAGTTGTCCCATCTTCTAGTTGTAAGTTCACTTCAACTGTAGGGTTTCCTCTTGAATCGAGAATTTCGATTGCTTCAACTTTTTGAATTTTCATAATTTTAAGTCCTCTTTATTTAAGTTTATTATTTTTATTTAAGGTAATTAATTTCGCGAGTTTTTTTTTCGCTAAAACCAAAATTGACTTTCTTTGATTCTTTTTCATAATCACCCGATCAAATTTTCACACTTTATTTAACCAGGCGTCATTAGCTCTTTTTGAGCGGTTGGATAAGGAAGAACACCATTTCCTTCTTGTTTGTACAAAGATACAAAAATATTTATTTAAATTCAACTATTTTACTTATAATTTGTTGTCTGTTTTGGTGTGTTCTTTATTCAATATCAACTATCGGGAATAGATTTACATTCATTAGAGATTCAATTTTTATTTTTTTTGCAAGACGAAAAGTTTTGTCATTGCCTTATGTACCTATCAAGAATTTATCATTTAGGCTAATTATGCAGTTTGAAACAGAACTCCTTAAAAGAAGGGCTAAAATAAACGCTATTGTTTGACAACCTTTTAGAAGATTTAACTAATAATCAGAGGATTATAGAACATACCTTTGGCGTCATACAAAAAAATTACGATGCGATCTGTTGTTGTCAATATATCTTGTATAGGTTTTTATTAAGCTTTTTTCTCCAAAATATTGCAAATATAAATGCGGGGTTTCAAATACGATTGTGCATCGTGTTGTAGTTTGCATGTATAATTAAATTGCTCATTTAAAAATCTCTCCAATAAAGGCAGCACCTTTTTTATTGTCAATCAAACATAATATTGTACTTTTACGCCCTAAAATTAGGATAGGGAAAAATTATGACACAGGATTCATTAAATATTAACTTAAATTCGGAGATAGGCAAACTAAAGGGAGTGATTTTACACACTCCAGGTGCAGAAGTTCAAAATATGACTCCCGAGAATGCCGAAAGGGCTTTGTATAGTGATATTTTAAACCTGCATGTAGCACAGCAAGAATACTCTCAATTTTCGAGTGTTTTAGAGAAAATTACTACAACTTATCAGGTAAAAAACTTATTAGAGGATATTTTACAAAATAGCCGAGTTCGCGAAAATCTTATCGAAAAAATCTGTAAAAACGAAGGAGTAGAGATTCAACGTATGTTTATGGATGAGCTTAATAATGCTGAGCTTGCAAGTCAGTTTATTGAGGGGGTTTTATTGCGAAAAGACAATTTGACTGGTTTTTTAAGCAAAAAAAGGTATATGCTAAAGCCACTACATAATTTCTTTTTTACTCGTGATGCCTCAATTGCGATAAATGACAAAGTTCTAATTTCCAAAATGGCAAATAAAGTAAGAGTTAGAGAATCTATTATTATGCAAGCAATATTTGATTTTCATCCTGCATTTTCGACTACTACTGTAAATCCGTGTGAAGATAAGCTTTTTGATCCTGCAATAACGATAGAAGGTGGAGATGTGCTTGTTGCACGAGAAGATGTATTGGTAATTGGAATAGGAAGCCGGACGACCTCGCAGGGAGTGGATTTTATATTGAAACGATTAAAAGCACAAAAAGAAAAAATGCACATAATCGTTCAGGAATTACCCCATGAGCCAGAGTCTTTTATTCATCTTGATATGGTCTTTACTTTTTTGGATAAGGATAAATGTATGATTTATGAGCCAATTATTACCCGTCCTAATCGTTATCAAACGGTTTTAATTACTGTGGATAATGGAAACGTTAAAATTGAAGAACAAGAGAATATTTTAACTGCTTTAAAAGGGCTTGGCATCGATTTGAAACCTTTTGCATGTGGCGGAACTTCTGACCCATGGTCGCAGCAACGCGAACAATGGCATAGCGGAGCTAATTTTTTAGCATTTGCTCCAGGTAAAGTTATTGGCTACGAAAGAAACATATACACAGTTGATGAACTTAGTAAAGGAGGTTTTGAAATTCTTAGAGCAAAAGATGTAATAAATGGCAAAAAGAATCCTGATGATTACGAAACTTGTGTTATTACAATTGAGGGGTCTGAATTATCTCGTGGCGGTGGCGGAGCAAGATGTATGACTATGCCTATATGTCGAGAAAATGTTGCTTGGTAAATATTCGTAAGAACTTGTTGGTAAGGTCTTTTTTTAGCTAAACAAAAAAACTATATTTGCCCGATAATTGTTATTGATGAAAATAATCCGTACCATAATTGTAATAATTTTTGTTCTGACTTATCAGATGGTATATGCACAATCTTATCAGGGGGTGTCTTATTTTGATATGCTGAAAAGTAATTTAAAAACCCTTAGTGGACAGGATGATAAACTTACCAATTATTGTGAATCAAGACAACAAAATATTAACTCATTCTCAGAGTCAGAAAACATTATAAAATTTGGTTTAGAAGAGTATCAGTTAAATGATGTAGCTAACTATTACTATGAAGGATTTCAGCAACTTACATACATTGATAAATGCCGCCTTTTGTACACTTGGGAACAAATAAGTAATACTATTTATAATATTTCAAAAGAAAAGCAAATCCCTATTGCAGTGGCATATCTTCCTGTCGTTTTTACTGGTTTAAATTCATATTATTCCGCCGAAAATTATAGCTTTGGTTTGTGGGGATTGCCCTATTTGCCAGCGGTACGATACGGAATAATTGCCGACTCGTGCTATGATCAACGTCTTGATATTTGTTTAAATTCAAATGCTTCCTTGTCGTATCTTGAAGATTTGCATAAAACTTTTGGAACTTGGGATATGGCGGTAACGGCTTATTGTTGTGGTCCAGCAAATCTAAGTAAGGCTGGTTATGGAGAGTTAGCTTTCGATTCGGTTTATAAAAATATTAAAGACCCCAACAAAGATTGTTTTTATCGTTTATTGGCTTTTGTAAAATGGATGAATGAAAACGAAACTCTCGACTTTAGTCCTGTTTCTGGGTTTTCGGTTTCTGTTTCTGATAATGTTTTGATTAATTCTCGAATTGATTTCAGACAAATTGCAGGTGTGCTAAATTTAGATATTAATGAATTGTATGAGTTAAACCCTTTGTTTTCATGTTCGGTAATTGATGGTAGAAAAAAGCCAAAGCTTATTTATTTGCCCGAAAATAAAAAGGAACAGTTTATATTATTGCGTGATTCGATTGAGAATTTTATGGATAGTGTTTATTTTCCGAAATTTGTGCCAGCTGTTTCTGTTGGTAATTCTTACGAGCCTTATGTTCATGTGAGTATTAGTCCCGGTGATGACTATGAAGAGCATAAATATAAAATTGTTTCTGGCGATAATCTTGGAGCGATTGCTCAACGTTTTGGTGTAAAAGTTACCGATGTACAAGACTGGAATGGAATTAGTAGCACTAATATTTATGCTGGACAAATTATTAGTATATGGGTAAAAAAAGGGGCAAAGCTCTCCGAAACTCCGCAAATTATTGTTCAGCCTGAGAAAAAGACTGAAGAAGCTGGAATGCAAAAGCACTTTGTGATGAGGGATTACGATTTTATTGAAACTTATGAGATTAAATCGGGAGACTCCTTGTATAAGATATCGTTAAATTATGATTGGGCAAGTGCCGACGATATTATGGAGTGGAATGGGATAAGTGATCCGTCAAAATTACAAATAGGTCAAAAACTCAAAATATTTAAAAAGAAAAAATGAAACCAAAACATGTTTTATATTTTGTCGTAAGTGTATTCGCTATTTTGGGGGTTTTAATGGCTGTTTTTCCAAAAGATGGAATTCGTCTCACAGATGATTGGATTTTATATTTCCCTTCGTTTGAGGAGATGTTTATCGATAAGGGTAAAAATAAAATTGATACAGACTCTATTGTCGGTAATCAGTTTAATATTGATTCGCTTATGCCACTTGATGATTCCATAAAAGAAATTGATTTGGAAGAATTAAAAAAATTGCTTACTCCTTTAGAGTTCCCTAAAGATAAACCTCATGCACTTGATAATTTCTTTGAGAAATTAAACAATCTTGATAAAGAACAAAAGGTCCGAATTATGCATTATGGCGACAGTCAAATTGAGGGCGACAGAATTACTGCCTATTTCCGAAGTAAACTGCAAGGTAGATATGGAGGCTTAGGAATGGGATTGTGTTCACCTGTTGCGGTTTATTCTCAATTTAGCATTTTGCAGGAAAGTTCACAAAATTGGTACAGATATACTGGTTTTGGAATGATTGACAATAGGGTTAATCATGTAAAATATGGGCCAATGATAGCATTTAATCGATTTGCTCCTCTAACAGATTCTGTTTGGAAATGTCCTGAAACCAAATATTCTGGATGGTTGAGCTTTTCTAAGTCAGATATTGGATATAGCAATACCAAAAAATTTAAGGAAATCTATATTTATTATGGTAATGCAAAAGAAAAATCGAGGTTACGCATATTATCTAATGATGAAGTCTTGGTAACAGACTCACTCCAAAAAGGCGATAGTTTGTTTGTTTATAAATATGTTTCATCTGATTATATTGATAACGTGAAGTTTGAGTTTGAAGGTTATGACAGTCCCGACATTTATGCTGTTTCGTTTGAGGATGCTACTGGCGTATATGTCGATAATATTCCATTGAGAGGTAGCTCAGGAACTGTCTTTACAACTACTAACGGAGGCTTGTTAGTGCAATCGTTTGCAGTATTGGGCACCGACTTGTTTATTTTACAATTTGGTGGCAACTCTGTTCCGTATATCGAAGATAAAAAATCGGCAGAGCAATTTGGGAATTATTTTTACTATCAATTGGCATTTCTAAAAAATGCAGTGCCTAATGCTTGTTTTATTGTTATTGGGCCCAGTGATATGGCAGTAAAACTTAAAGCTGATTTTGAAACTTATCCAAATTTAGAAAATATTATTGAAGAAATTAGAAAGGCTACACATAAAGCTGGTGGAGTTTATTGGGATATGTATAAAGCAATGGGAGGCGAAAACTCTATGACGGCCTGGGTAAATGCCGATCCACCTTTAGCAGGAACTGACTATACACACTTTACACCTTATGGAACTAGCGTTATTGCAAATATGTTTTATAATGCGTTTATTCTCGAAGCTACGGAATATACTAAAAGGATGAAAAATGAGCAAATTGATAAATAAGATATTGTTTCTACTTTTATGCTCTATCTGTTTGCTCAGTTGGAATGGGGTATCTGCACAGCATAGTCGAGTCCCTTATTCCCAAAGATCACATCCTTATATTCAGTACGATTCGTGTTATTTAGAGCACTGCAAAGAAAATCCTAATTTAACTGAGTTCTATAAAAAACTTGATAAACTTTATTTTACTGGTAAAGGTCAAGTTAAGATTATGCAAATTGGAGGCTCTCATATTCAGGCGGGTATGTGGTCGTTTGAGCTTCGAAAGCGTTTTGAGAGTTTGAGTCCTTCTGATGAGGGGTTTCCTGGTCTAGTATTCCCATTTAGTTTAGCAAAAACAAATCATCCTTTTTATTATCACTCGGAATGCGAGGGGGAATGGGAAATAAGTAAGATTACCGACAAAGTTCCTGTTGATAGTATTGGTTTGTCTGGTATAACTGCGAGAACAAATGATAGTTTGGCATCAATAAAAATAGTTTTTTACCCTGTTGCAGGTATAAATGAGCGGAGTTTTGATAAGGTTTCTGTCTTTCATAATATTGAAGATACTTCATATCTTTTGTCAATTATGCCTTTAGATGTTGTTGACACCTCATTTATAAATTATGAAACTCGTTCCACAGAGTTTTATTTAAAAAACAGCCTTGATACTCTTGAAATAAGATTTGTAAAACAAGATACATCAGATAATTCGATGTTTTTTTATGGGGCATATTTAGAAAACTCATCTCCCGGAATTGAATATAGTGGTATTGGAATAAATGGTGCGGCAACGTCATCATATCTTAAAGCTGAGCTTTTTGAAACGCATCTTAAAGCTGTTAAGCCTGATTTGGTGATTTTTTCTATTGGGGTAAATGATGCGGCTGGGAAATCTTTTTCTAAGCAAACGTATATTAGTAATTATAAAATTATTGCAAACAAAATATTAGAGATTAATTCTGATTGTGCTTTTATTTTTACAACAAATAATGATTTTTACCATTATCGAGGAGGCGTAAATCTGCATTATAAAGATGTTTATGAGGCTATGATTAGTTTATCGCAATTTTACGATGCGTCAGTATGGAATATGTTTAAAGTTATGGGCGGATATAAATCTATAAACTACTGGCGTAATGATAATTTGGCAAAAAAAGACAGAATCCATTTTACCAAAGAGGGATACGTTATTGTAGCAGGTTTATTGTTTGATGCTATACTGCAGGATTATGAAAATCACTTAGAAAAAGAAGCTTCGACCAAATGATAGATTATATTAAGGACATATTGACATATAGTCAGAGTTCACCACTGATTTTTACTAGGTTCTTTTTTTGGGGCTTTTTTGCTGTAGTTTTATTAGGCTATTCTTATTTTGCAAACAAACGAGTATCTCGCTCTTTATATTTACTTATCCTTAGCTTGTTTTTTTACTATAAATCAAGTGGATTATTCTTTTTTCTGATAATATTTAGCACCCTTGTCGATTATTTTATTGGTTGGTGGCTATACAATACCGAAAATAGTAATGTTCGCAAATTACAATTAGCACTAAGTATATTTATTAATTTGTTTGTACTAGCCTATTTTAAATATACCTTCTTTTTTGTCGGTGCGATAAACGATATGTTTGGAACGAGCCTAGTTGCCCATAATTATCTGGCTGAATTTTCAAATTTATTTACTGGGACGAGTTTTGATACGGCTAAGATTTTCTTACCTGTTGGAATTTCATTTTTTACTTTTCAAACCATGTCTTATACTCTCGATATTTATCGGCGGGAGCTAAAACCAGTTAAAAATATTATAGATTTCGGTTTTTATGTTTCGTTTTTTCCTCAATTAGTTGCGGGTCCAATTGTAAGAGCCAAAGATTTTATTCCTCAGATTTATGAAAAATTTAAGCTCAGTCGATATGAATTTGGGCTTGCATTGTTTATGATTCTTAAAGGTTTGATTAAGAAGATTATGATTGGCGATTACATTGCTGTTAATTTTGTTGATAGAGTTTTTTCAAATCCTAATATGTACACTGGTTTCGAAAGTCTTATGGCAATGGTCGGATACTCGCTGCAAGTATATGTAGATTTTTCTGGCTATACAGATATTGCTATTGGTGTTGCACTTTTTATGGGATTTAGATTAAATCAAAACTTTAATTCACCTTACAAAGCTAAAAACTGTGGCGATTTTTGGTCTCGTTGGCACATTTCTTTGTCTTCGTGGTTAAAAGATTACTTATATATTCCTTTGGGAGGAAATCGTAGTGCAACAAAGGGAACTTATTTAAATTTCGCATTGATTTTAGGCGTTGTGATGCTATTGGCTGGTAATATGTGGGTAAACATTGGAATTATTGCATCAGCAATTATTATTTTACTTGTAATGCGGTTTTCGCCAGCAGCAAGAAAAGGGATTGTTCGAAATATAAATGTGATGATAACTATGCTTTTTGGAGGCTTATGGCATGGTTCCAGTTGGAATTTCCTTATCTGGGGAGGACTAAACGGACTTGGTGTTATTACTTATAAATATTGGCGAAAAATTAGTCCGTGGGAGAAGTACGATAATCGGATAGCTACCATCTGGAAAATCGCAATTACTTTTGGGTTTATAACTTTTACAAGAGTGTTTTTTCGAGCCCCCGATTATGAAACGGCGGTTACAATGCTTCATAGGATACGAACAACATTTTCGCCTGAACTAATCCCACATATAATTTCGGGTTATTATAAGGTTTGGCTAATGTTGCTTTTTGGATTTGTAACTCATTGGCTAAGTTATGATTTTAAAGATAAGTGGCGAGACAGATTTATTAATTTACCACATTGGTCGCAAGCGATAATATCGGCAATGGTCGTATTTATTGTATATCAATCGATATGTTCTGATATGGTAGCATTTATATATTTCCAGTTTTAGATAAATTTCCAAGGTTTTGAGTGTCGGTTTTGTCATGAAATTTGTTTTCGCAAAAGCGAACAAATTTACACGCCAAAACCTCAATATTAAAGATTTTAGATGGTGCCCAAATGTGTCGAAGCTACACACTTTTAGGAACACTATCTAAAATCTAGTGATAATAAGTTACTTTATTGTTTTACAATTTTCTTTACAAGCCTTTTTCCGTCTATGTTTTCGATAATAAGCATATAGAATCCTTTAGGCAAATCAGCAGTGTTAATTTGTCCGTTTTCAGGATTTTTGATTTCTGCAATTATTTGACCTGTAATTGTTGTAAAAGTAATTTTTATAGCAGATTGATAATTGCTAATGTAAAGTATATCTGAGAAAGGATTAGGATAGATTTCCAATGCATCAAAGCCAATCTCGTCAACATTGCTATTGTCGTTAAAGTTAGCAGTTAATGTAAGACTTTGGTCAACCATAACAAAAGAGTGTCCTGTAGTACTTGCAACAACATTAGATTCTGAATCTGTCCAATTTACAAACTCGTATCCTGTATTTTCTATTAGGTTAATCGTTACAGTTTCGCCTACAGTATATTGTCCTGCACCACTCAAAACTCCTGCACCAACAGGGTTTGAAACAAGAATTACATCATAAAGTATTGCACCTTGAGGAACAAAGTGTGCAGTCATATAAATATCATTAGCGGGCATATTAAATATGTAAGGATTATCAGTGCTAACTGTTACGCCATCGATCTTCCAGTAAAGAAATTCATATCCAAAATTAGGCTCAGCCAGCAAATACACTTCTTCGTTTAAATAATATTCATGATCATACTGAACATTTCCTGTATTTGCAGGATAAACATCCATATAAAGGAAATAAAACTCATCAATAACTGTCAAATAATAAAATGCCGGAGCACCCACATTAAATTCAATTTCAATAGATACATTATATTCGTCTGTAGCTTTAGCATAATTTAACTTTTTAGCACCCACAAATATCCGTAAATTAGCAGTTTCTGCATTTATCGCTGTTACTGTATAATCTGTAAAATCGAACGAAGTTAAGATTCCGTTATCTTCTTCCCATATAGTAAGACTTAAAACTGATGATGCGTCATTCCAAGTTATTGTTAAATCAATATACTCTATTATGTCAATATTTGTAATAGTTTCTGATTCAGGGTCTATTGTAGCACTTATAATACCTGATTGAATAGCTGTAATTGTTAGAGTAGATAGGTCTTGAGTATTAAAAATAACATCTAAACTTATTTCGTCGTTTACATTACTTAATCGTGTACTAAGGTATGAGTTGTGAATAAACAACCAAGCACCATTAATATGATAGTCAGTACCTTGAATAAGATTTACAGAGTTTAGTGAAACTGAGCTTATTAATTCAGCAGTATTATAAATAATAGTAGTAAAAACATCATTAGGATTGGATAAATCGTAGGAGACAGCATCTGGTGTAATATGAGGAAGAGTAGTTTGTACAACTCTAATTCTAAAATGTGATTGCCATCCGCTTTCAAATTCTGCGTAAAAATTAAAATAATCTTCAATATCGAGATTTAAAGAAGATACAAAAGCATTTGTGATACTCAGCACATTACCGTTAACAACATAATCTGTAGGAGTGTTTATTACAACTTGCTGATACTCGTAAAATTCATCCCAATAATAATAGTAAACAGCAGAAATCGAAGTATCATCTCCCCAGATAATATCAAAATCAACATCTTCAGGGTTCATTAAGCTATAAAAATTCTCTTCAGGCTCTATTAATCCATGTTCATAATCACCCCAACCAGTAGAGAAATTCAACCAATAAGGATTGTTCATGTATAATCCTGGATTTGCTGCATCTTCGACAGCTTCGGGAGGAATGTTAAGATGATATGAAGTATTAATATTTAAAGGTAAATTTGGCTCAATCACCAGAATGTTTCCAGACATAATTGATATGCTATTTATTGGCCATGGATTTGACATCCCATCTTGAAATTGAATATCATCAAAACCGTTATTTGTAGTTCCTTCAATAATATCTCTGTCGAAAGTTAGATAAATACTAGAATTAATATCAACATCGTTTTGTTCATTGTGTGGGTTGGAGGATAACACAGTTGGATAGTCAGAAATAAAGATTGCATCAATGTTTACATCATTAGCTGGCATATCGAAGTTATATGGATTATCTGTAACTTCTTGTGTTTCATTAATTATCCATTTGCTAAATGTGAATCCATAACTAGGATAAGCCGTTATAGTAACAGGTTCATCAACATCATATTCTCCAGTGCCATCAGTCCAACCACCATTCTGAGGAATACTATTTATTCCAACATAATAATATTCATCATAAATAGCCAGAAATATAAACAAAGGACTACCAGCATCAAAAACAATTTCTACAGAGGCATAAAAATAATCCGTTTCTTTTGCTTCGGAGGTTTTAGCACCTCCCATATATACTCTTAATATAGCGGTTGAAGCATTTATAGGAGTAACTGTATAATCTTCGTAAGCCATAGTTTCAATATAATACCCCCCATTAGACATTGTAACTTCCATAGACGAAACCTCAGAGGCAGCATTCCAAGTTATTATCGTTTCAATATATTCAGGCATATCATTTGATGGTAAATTAAAATCATATTGGCTAAGACTAGGATTAGTAACACCTGTATTAATTGCTTCAATTTCAAAAACATCAGAATACTCGTTATCAAAATTTACAGTTACATCAATGGAGTTACCTACTGCAAGTAAAACTGTATTAAGATATTCTTCAGTAAGTGTTAAAAACCAGTTGTCGAAAATTTCGTAATTTGATGCAGGTATTGGAGTACCATCGACAGAAACAGAAGTAACGGCATCACTTTCTGCCAATGTTATTGTAACAAATACATCATCTTTATTGCTCAGGTCAAATTCTTTAGAATCTTCAAAAACATAAGGATAGTAAGTGTAAATAACTTTTACATTAAAATGAGAAGTGTGTTCTGTACCCAAATTAGCATAAAAATGAATCCCGTTGTCTGGTTCAGGTGGTACACTTTCTATCCAAGTTTGGAGAATGGTGAGTGTATTACCAACAACAGTGTAGGCAGTACCTTGATTTAACATTACTTGTTGCTGATTGTTAGACTCATCCCAATAATAATAGTAAACCGCAGTAATTTGAGATTCTCCACCCCAATTAATTGAAAATTGAACATCGTCTGGTTCCAAAATGCTAAAATTTTGATATTCAGGTGAAATACTCTGCCCAAAAGCAAAAATCGAAGAAAAAACACTTATCACAGTAAAAAGAAGAATTTTCTTCATAATCTGTACATAATAAAAGTTAAGTTTCATGGTTTCTGAATTTTATGGTTAATATTAATTACAAATATACGAATTAAATTAAATGCAAATCACTAACAAGCAGCAAAAAATTCATAAAAGAATGCGAATATAGCAATTGAAACTTTCAATTGACACCATATTTTGGCTAGCATTGTTTGTCATGGGCTTCCTTTATATTAGTTTTCAGGATAAGTTAACTGCCGAATAAAACGCTCCATTTCATGCAAGTATAACGTACAATCTAACAGCATTATCTACACAGTTTAATTTATAACAATTCTAAATTACATAAAACCATATATAATATCTTGTTTAATCATATAAATAAATATCAAAATTTTTACTTTTGTAAGTGATTTTTTGCAAAGCATTATTATGAGTAAAAACTCAACAATTGAACATAAAGGAGTTGTAGCAGAGATAAAAAGTGGTGCTATTTTAGTTGATTTAATCGTTCAATCAGCATGTGCAGCATGTCATGCAAAATCGGTTTGTGGAATAGATTCTTCTTTAAAAACAATAGAGGTCAAAACTGATAAAAAACTATTTAGCATTGGCGAAAATGTTAAAGTAATAATGCAGTCATCTCTTGGTATGAAAGCATTATTTCTAGGTTATGTGCTTCCTTTTATCATTGTAGTAACAACATTATTGGTTCTAACATCACTAAATGTTTCGGAAGGTCTATCTGGTTTGATATCAATTCTGATTTTAGCACCTTATTATTTAATATTGTATTTTTTTAGGGACAAAATAAAGCGAGAATTTAATTTCGATATAGAAAAAATTTAATGATTGAATTATGGATATTATTCTAAATACGTTAATTACACTGAGTGTTTTGGGTGTTGTGCTTGCAGTAATACTTTTTGTAGTTGCTCAAAAGTTTAAAGTTGTCGAAGACCCACGGATTGATGAAGTTGAAGCTTTTACTCCAGGAGCTAATTGTGGTGGCTGTGGATATCCTGGCTGTCGCGGATTTGCCGAAGCATGTGTTAAAGCCGAAACCCTAGATGGAATGTTTTGTCCTGCTGGCGGAAATGAGGTCATGAAAGGAATCGCGGGCGTTTTGGGATTAACCGCAGAAGAAAAAGAACCACAAATCGCCGTAGTCAGATGTAATGGCTCGCATGATAAACGCCGTAAAACCACCAATTATGATGGAGCATTGTCCTGCGCAGTTTCGGCGACATTATTTGGTGGCGATACTGATTGTCAGTATGGCTGTCTTGGACTAGGAGATTGTGTCGAAGTTTGTACTTTTGATGCTATTTATATTGATGATGAATCTGGACTACCTGTTATAGATGAAGACAAATGTACAGCTTGTGGTGCTTGCGTAACTGCTTGTCCGAAAGACATCATCGAATTAAGGAATAAAGGTAAAAAGAGTCGCAGAATATATGTGTCATGCGTAAATCACGATAAAGGTGCACCAGCAAAACGAGCCTGCGATTCTGCTTGTATTGCTTGTAATAAATGTGTAAAAGCTTGTCCTTTCGATGCAATTGTTGTCGAAAACTTTTGTGCATATATCGACTACGAAAAATGCAAACTTTGTCGTAAATGTGTCGAAGTATGTCCAACAGGTGCTATTCTCGAATTAAACTTTCCTACACGTAAAGTCAAAGTAGAGAATAAAGAAACCAGCGAAATAGAAAATTAAACGAATTAACTAATTATAGGAGATATAGCAGTGTTAAAAACTTTTCCAAAAGGCGGCGTACATCCTAAAGAGAATAAGTTCTCGGCAGGAAAACCCATCGAAACCATTGAATTGCCAAAACAGGTAAGTATTCCTATTGCTCAACATATCGGAGCACCAGCACAAGCTGTTGTCGAAAAAGGAGAGCAAGTAAAAGTTGGCCAACTGATTGCCAAAAGTGGAGGTTTTGTTTCCGCAAATATCCACTCCTCGGTATCAGGAACAGTATTAAAAATTGATAACATAATAGATACTTCTGGATATAAGAAAGCTTGCATAATTATTGATGTCGAAGGAGATGAGTGGTTAGACAGCATTAATAAAAATACTGAATTAAATGCAAATATCGAAATTACAGTTGATGAAATTAGAAATAAAGTTTTAGATAGTGGGATTGTTGGACTTGGTGGTGCAACTTTTCCAACTCATGTAAAACTGTCTGTCCCTCCAGGCAAAACTTGTGAGTATCTAATTATAAACGCTGTAGAGTGCGAGCCATATCTTACTGCAGACCACCAACTTATGCTGGAGAAAGCTGACGAAATAATGGTTGGCTGCAAATTAATACAAAAAGCAATTGGAGCTAATAAAGTTCTTATTGGTATCGAAAACAATAAACCGGATGCGATAAAACATTTAAGCGAAGTTGCCAAAAGATACGAAGATATTCAAGTGCAAGCTCTTAAAGTAATGTATCCACAAGGAGGCGAAAAACAGCTAATAAAAGCTATTATTAACCGTGAAGTTCCATCAGGAGGATTACCAATTGATGTTGGTTGCGTTGTCCATAATGTAGGAACTGCATTTGCAATATATGAAGCTGTACAAAAAAACAAACCATTGTTCGAGAGAGTCATTACGGTTACAGGAAAATCAATAGCAAAACCTTGCAATATACTAGCAAGAATCGGAACACCTATAAATGAGCTTATCGAAGCTGCAGGAGGATTGCCCGAAGATACTGGAAAAATAGTTAGCGGTGGTCCAATGATGGGTAAAGCCCTTAGCTCAATTACAGTTCCAGTTACAAAAGGAACATCTGGAGTTCTTGTTTTTCCAGCAGAAAAATCTTTAAGACCAGAAACTTATAATTGCATTAGATGTGGTCGTTGTATGACGGTTTGTCCAATGGGATTAGAACCATACAAACTTAAAAACATGACAGTTGTAAAAATGTACGAAGAATTACAACCCGAAAGAATTTTAGATTGTATTGAGTGTGGTTCATGTGCTTTTACTTGTCCTGCCGGAGTTCCACTATTAGACTACATCAGATTAGGGAAAGCAAATTTAAATAAAATATTAAGATCAAAAAAATCATAAAACAATGGCTATTAACAAGTTAACAGTTTCAATGTCTCCACATGATCACGGAAAAGATTCCGTAAAAAAAATCATGTTCGGAGTCGTTATTGCAATGATACCTGCTTTACTGGTGTCGGTTTATTATTTTGGTTTCGATGCCATTAGGGTTAATCTGATTGCAATAGCCGCATGTGTGTTTTTTGAATGGCTATTTCAGAAAGTTTTTATTAAAGGTAAATTAACAGTGGTTGATGGCTCAGCAGTTGTAACAGGAATGTTACTTGCTTTTAATGTGCCGTCAAATCTGCCATGGTGGATTATTATTATTGGTGCTTTAGTGGCAATCGGGATTGCTAAAATGTCCTTTGGTGGATTAGGAAACAATCCATTTAATCCAGCTTTAGTTGGGCGTGTTTTCCTACTGATATCTTTTCCAGTGCAAATGACTTCGTGGCCAAAAGTTTCTGTGCTTAACTTTGCTATGACTGATGCTCAAACGGGTGCAACGCCTTTAGCAATTGTTAAGGAAGGATTAAAAAATGGAGAATCTTATTCGTCTATTATGAATTCTATGCCACACGATTATGTTGATATGTTGGTGGGAAATATTGGAGGTTCACTTGGAGAAATTTCTGCTGCCGCACTAATTTTGGGAGGATTATTTATGTTATTCCGTAAAATAATTACATGGCATATTCCTGTATCAATTATCGGCACTGTAGCTCTTTTTACTGCGATACTTTACGGAATTAATCCTGAAACTTATGCTAGTCCAAGCTTTCATCTGCTTACAGGTGGTTTAATGTTGGGAGCTATTTTTATGGCAACAGATATGGTTACATCACCCATGACACCGAAAGGAATGCTAATTTACGGGGTAGGAATTGGAGTTATCACTGTTCTCATAAGAGTTTGGGGAGTTTATCCTGAAGGAGTATCTTTTGCTATCCTTATAATGAACGCAGTTGTACCACTAATTAATAATTGGATGAAACCAAAACGATTTGGCGAAACCATTAAAAAATAATTATCATGGCAAAGAAAGAAAGTACATTTTTAAATATGACGCTCACTCTGTTCATCATTACAGCAGTTGCAGCAGTTGCTCTAGGATATGTTTATAATATTACAAAAGAACCTATCCAAAAAGCAAAAGACGAAAAATTAAAAACTGCTATAAATATTGTTGTTCCAAATGCTGATAAGGGTACAATCGAAACGGACACGATAGAAATAGAAGGTAAAGAGCTATATATTTATACAGTTAGTGTTGATGATAAAATTATTGGAACTGCGATTAACTCATTTTCTAATAATGGCTTTGGCGGTTTAGTCAGAGTAATGGTTGGTTTTGATGCAGATGGCAAAATAATCGATTCCGATGCCCTTGAACATAAAGAAACACCCGGCTTGGGAGATAAATCAAGCAAATCGGTGAGTACGTGGAACGAACAGTTTAAGGACTTGGATATTTCTACAATGAAAAATCAAACTCTAAAAGTAAGTAAAGATGGTGGAGATGTTGATGCAATAACTGCTGCAACTATTACTTCGAGAGCATACTGTGATGCCATACAAAGAGCTTGGACAGCATATATGAAAACTATTGATGTCGATTCTCAGCAAAAAGAAACTGCTGATGCAGAAATAATTGAAGAAAATATTGTTGAACCAAATGAAGGAGGAAACGATAATGAATAACTTAAAAAACTTTACAAAAGGATTTTTTAAAGAAAATCCAGTTTTCATCTTGCTATTAGGATTATGTCCTACTTTGGGCGTTACGACCTCAGCAATAAACGGACTTGGAATGGGCCTCGCAACCACATTTGTATTAGTCGGATCAAACGTAGTTGTTTCTTTAATTAAAGGTTTTATTCCTGATAAGGTAAGAATTCCCTCTTTTATTGTGGTTATTGCCTCATTTGTAACAATTATCGAGCTAGTAATGTCTGCTTATGTGCCTGCATTATACGAATCATTAGGATTGTTTATCCCGTTAATTGTCGTAAACTGTATTGTACTTGGACGTGCAGAAGCTTTTGCTTCAAAAAACACAGTTTTCTCATCACTGATAGATGGCTTAGGTATGGGATTAGGATTTGCATTTGCGTTAACACTTTTAGGTAGTGTCAGAGAATTACTCGGAAGCTATTCATTATTCGGATATAAATTTATCCAAACCGATGGAATCTTAGTGTTCGTACTCGCTCCTGGAGCATTTTTCGGATTAGCATATCTGATAGTTTTAATAAAAAAGGTAAGCAAGTAAATTAATTTGAAATAGTAAAATTTATAATCATGGAATATATTTTAATTATAATAGGGGCGATATTTGTTAATAACATTGTATTAGCACAATTTCTGGGAATATGCCCATTTCTTGGAGTATCAGGAAAAGTAAAAACTGCTGTTGGTATGGGTGGAGCTGTGCTTTTCGTTATGACATTAGCTACAATCGTTACTTGGCTTATTTACACTTATATTTTAGCTAAATTTGGTATCGAATACATGCGGACAATTGCATTTATTCTTGTCATTGCCTCACTTGTGCAAATGGTAGAGATTATTCTCAAAAAAATAAGTCCTTCATTATATCAAGCCTTAGGCGTATTTTTACCTCTAATTACAACCAACTGTGCAATTCTCGGTGTCGCAATTCTCGTAATTGACAAAGATTTTAATCTCGCATATAGTGTCGTTTATGCAATTGGTACAGCTTTAGGCTTTTTATTAGCCTTGGTAATTTTTGCTGGTTTAAGAGAACATATCGAAAAACTGCCAATTCCTAAAGCAATGCAAGGTGTCCCCGCAGCTTTGGTTATGGCTGGTATCTTGGCACTTGCTTTTATGGGATTTTCAGGTTTAGTGTAGAAACAGAAATTAAATTATAAGTTTAAACGATTACTATAGCTCAACTATTTCGGCAGTCTTTATTATTTCAGCAACTTTATCTTCCAAGCTGAGATTCCCATCTATCCAATGGATTTTTGTTCCGTCCTTTTCCATTTTGCGAAACCATGTCATTTGTCTTTTAGCAAATTGATGAATAGCAATGTTAAGTTTTGTAAATAGCTCCTCATAAGTAATTTTGCCTGTAAGATACCAACTTAAAAACTTGTATTCCAAGCCGTAATATTCCATGTCAGGGTGAGAAACTCCAGCATCAATTAGTTTTTTGGCCTCATCTATCATTCCATTCTCCAATCTATACTTTAGACGTTCTGTTATTCTTGCACGCCGTTGATCTCGGTCAAAATGTATTCCAAAAATTATCGGATTAATATCTGGAACTTTATCTTCTTTTAAATTATTTGTTTCATAAAATTCTGATATCTCTATTGCACGAATTGCTCTTTTAGTAGTATCTAAATCACTACGATTGTGCATTTTTTTGAATGATTTAAGAATAACTTCAAGTTCGGCGATACTTTTATTTTTTAGCTTTTCACGCAAATTTTCATTAACAGGAACCTGAATTAAACGATAGTTTTTCAAAACAGACTCAATATACAAGCCTGTTCCTCCGCATAATATGGCATTATTTCCTCGAGAATTTATATCATCAAAAACACGAAAAAAATCTTTTTGAAATTCATAAACATTGTACTTACACCCTGCGTCAACAATATCTATGAGGTGATTTGGAATTTGCATCCCATTTACAAAATAATCTTCCAAGTCTTTACCAGTACCAATGTCCATTCCCCGATACACCTGCCGACTGTCAGCACTGATAATTTCTCCATTTATTCTTTTTGCAAGATTTGAAGCCACAGAAGTTTTCCCTCCAGCAGTAGCACCAGTTATAACAATTAGATTATATTTTGTTAGCATCTTTCGAGTATTAAATGTCATAAAAATAAGAAAAATAAACTACTTTTGTGCTGGGACAAAAACTAAATACATGGATATTAAAAAAATAACAGATAATTTTGTAAAAATTATTATTAATCCAGCCCTAGGTTGGAAAAAGCCAGATTTTACAGATTTGAATTTCAAAAACATTCTGTTCCCTTTGCTTACTGGTTTGTTATTGCTTACTTTTGCCTCTCGATTAGTAGGAAAATCTTTAGCCTATTTATCTGATTCAAGCATACAACATATTATGACTTATGCTTTTCTTAGCTTAATTGTTGATTTCGTGTTTTTCATCGGTCTTGTTTTCGTTATTAACGAACTGTTGCCCTTTTATGACCTGAAAAAGAACAAAACGAAAGTCGCAATTTTGTTATTAGCTTCAATCAGTCCGTTTTATGCCTCAATAATAGTTTTAAATATTTTTCCCAGCTTATTCTTTTTAGGAATTGTCTCATTATACAGTTTCTATATTTTGTTTTGGGGCATTAGAAATTTTCTAAAAATTAAAAGAGAAAACGAAATAATCTTTTTTATAATAAGCATATTGCTAATGGTAGGGATTTACTTAATCCTGCATTTTGCAATTATTTATCCATTTTTTGAATTTGTAATTTAGATGTCCGAAAATTTATTTACATATAAAAATAAAAAAGCATTTTACCGTTACGAGCTTGTAGAGAAATTAACTGCTGGCATTGTATTGCTTGGCACCGAAATAAAATCTATCCGCGAAGGAAAGATTAATTTTACTGATGCGTATTGTGTTTTTCGAGGGGGAGAAATGTGGGCAACAGGGATTCATATAGCAGAATATTCTCTTGGAACTTGTAATAATCACGAACCCACACGAGATCGTAAACTGTTATTGACAGCTAGAGAGTTGCGAAAATGGCAAAAAAAAGTTACAGAAAAAGGTTTTACTATTATCCCATATCAACTTACCATAAATAAAAAAGGTCTTGCAAAACTGGATATTGCCTTAGCGAAAGGGAAAAAGTTTTATGATAAACGCGACGACATAAAAGACAGAGATAATAAAAGAGATTTAGACAGATTAAATAAATACTAATATGCTCGTTTATTTAATTATTTTCACAATCGTTTCTTACCTTATAGGCTCTTTTAGTTCAGCAGTATGGTATGGAAAATGGTTTTATAAAACCGATGTTAGGGAACACGGAAGCAAAAATGCAGGTGCAACTAACACTCTGCGCGTATTAGGCGTAAAAGCAGCTGTACCTGTTTTTATTACCGATATTTTTAAAAGTTATCTTTCGGTACAATTAATTTACTTTATACCCGATGTAATTGCTGGATCGGAACAATTTTATCAAATAAAACTCTTATTTGGAGTTAGTGCAGTTATCGGACATATTTTTCCACTTTACACAAACTTTAAAGGTGGAAAAGGCGTTGCATCAATGTTAGGTCTTGTTTTAGCTTTGCATCCTGCCGCTGCTGGATTAAGCCTCGCAGTATTTTCACTGGTTTTTATATTCACAAGAATTGTTTCCATATCCTCAATAAGTGCAGCATTAGTTTTTCCCGTAAT
>JAQVPT010000024.1 GCA_028701945.1 Bacteroidales bacterium | reverse complement strand
GGACATAATTTTGCATTTCATTACTTAAATATGGTCGTAGTTCCCAATAATTTGTTTTCCCTCCACTGCGTGCGATTGCTTTTTTTACAGTTCCAGGACCTCCATTATATGCAGCAAGAGCAAGTTGCCAGTCACCAAATGTATTAAATAAATATTTTAAATATCTGCAAGCGGCATCAGTAGATTTAAAAACATCTCGTCTCTCGTCAATATATGAAGTAAGTTTTAAATCAAATAAATCTGCTGTGGGTTTCATAAATTGCCATAAACCAACAGCCCCAGATTTTGATATAGCGTTTGGGTCTAAGGCCGATTCAACCGCTGCGAGATACTTTAACTCTAAGGGCAATCCATATTTGCTTAAATATTCTTCAAATATCGGGAAATAATACATTGACTTACTCATCACAAGCTGCATCTTATCGCGATTACGCAATCCATAAGCCTCAATATAAACCTGCACATGTTGGTTGTAATTAAATTTTATCGGACTAAGCTCGTTAAGATAGTTTATTCTTTGTTCGTAAATGTATGGCGGATATAATGGATAAGGCGTATTTAATATACTATCACTAACCATATATTGACTTGTCCACCAAATGTTTGCAGAGTCATATAGACTGTTTAGAGAATTGTCTATTACTTTATAAATACTTGCAAGTTCGTTTTTAGTTTCTACCTGAGACGAAGCTATAGTCTTACCTCCATCATCTTTGCCGAACAACGATATTATAAAAACTATTTGAAATAATAACAAAAGAACAATTCTAATCATAAAGTCAATTTTTGCACTGCAAATATCGGTAATAAAATAATATAACTTACAATTGTTCAATGAATTTCTTAACTAACGATTGTTAATTTATAATTGTATATTACATTATTATTCATATAAAGTATAGTATTTTTACAAAACTAACGAAAATATTACTTGGTTTATGAAGAAGAAAATATTTCTTATTGCCGGAATTGCAGTAGCTTTGGTACTGATTGTGTTGGCAGTGGTATATCTGTTTGATTTTAAAAAGAACATTAAATCAGAGCCGATTGTTGCCATTCCAGTTGAGGCAGCCATGATTATCGAGGTTAATTATCCAGCAAATTTTATTGATTTATTAAAATCTGACAATGGTCTTGTTGCTAATTTTGCAAATATTATGCAGTTAGAGCTTGATAACTCAATTTTACATTATCTCGATAGTTTGAAGATTATTGATTTTCAAATTGACGGAAACGATAAATCTAAGCTAATTTGGTCTTTTCATCCCGAAGGAGCAAATCCATTTTGCCAATTATTGGTGGTAAAATCTATTACTGAGGAAAAGGACAATAAAGTTGCAGCAAATTATAGTAGTAAATTATCTGTCATTGGCAAAATTAGCGAAAGAGATTATAAAACTGTCAATTTATGTGAATTTAAAAGTACGGATAACTTACCTAATTTATATTATTATGTTAAAAACGGGCTTTTTGTTGCGAGTTTCTCACAACGCTTGGTCGAAAAGTCCATCGACAGATTGTTAAGTGAAGAATCTTTGTGTGATACAGATAATAACTTTAAATCGGTTTATAAAACTGCTGGAAAAAAAGAACTCGCTAATTTTTACGTTAATATGCGTTTGTTCTCTGATGTTTTAGCCGATAAATTTGCTGATGATAAAACAAACCTACTAACATGCCTGAATAATTTTTCATCATGGGCAGAGTTAGATTTTAATTCAAATATTACAGGCGTTAAATTTAACGGATTTTCGCAAGCTTGCGATTCTACCATAGGATTTACTAATATTTTGCAAACTCAAGAACCCGTAAAGCTGAGAGTTGTAGATGCTCTTCCCGACAATACGGCATTTTATTTATCCTTAGCTTTTACAAATCCCGATACTTTTAAAGAAAACCTTATTGCTTACTTGGAACAACTCGGACTAAAACAAGATTATTTGGATAAATACAGCCAAGTAAAATCGCAAACTGGATTAGATATCAATTCTGTGTTCTATCCTATGGTAAATAATGAAGTGTGTTTTGCAGTAACAGATAATGGAAAAAACGATATCTTTCAAAATTCCTATCTGATAATTAATTTACAGTCTCAATCGGCTGCTGAAATGCAGTTGCAAGGTATATTTAATTCAATTAAATCAACTACTGGGCAATCGAATAATCTGTATAAAGAAAAACTGTATGTTGACGAGAAAACATCTTTAGATGTTTATGTTTTGCCATTTGAGGGATTGCCAGAAATGCTTTTTGGACCCTATTTTAACAGGTGCTCAGGCAAATACGTTACTTGTGTAAATAATTTTATGATTTTTGCTAATTCGAAGAACTCGCTATTTAAGATAGTTTATGATATTTTGCTAAATAAAACACTTAAAACAAGTATAGAGCACAATCTTTTTCTCGATAATTTTTCAGAACAATCAAACATGTTCATGTATCTCTCAATGATAAACGGGTATGAATTATTTAAAGATTTGTTTAACGCGAGAACCACAACTATTTTTGATGAATACCGAGACTTAATATATGGATTTGGGAACATCGGTTTCCAGATAAATAAGAGCAATGACATGTTATATAATAATCTTGTGATTAAACACTCTGAGTATGTTACCGATAAACCAAAAACCGTATGGGAAAGTCGTCTTGACACAATTGTAGCAAATAAACCAGCACTTGTTATAAATCACGATAATAACTCAAAAGAAATTGTCGTTCAGGATCACAAAAACAATCTCTATCTACTTAGCAACAGTGGGAGAGAAATTTGGAAAATAAAATTGGATGAGAAAATTAAAAGCGAGATTTATCAAATAGACCGCTACAATAATGGCAGATTACAATACCTTTTTTCCACCGAAAATAAAATACACCTTATAGACAGATTAGGGAATTACGTTGAGAAATATCCCGTAAAGCTTCGAGCTTCTGCTACTGCACCGTTGACGCTTATGGATTATAATAATGATAAGAATTATAGAATTATTATTCCATGCAGCGATAACAATGTCTATTTATATGATAAGGAAGGGAATATTGTAAAAGGTTGGGAGTTTGGATTAACCGAAAATGTTGTTAGTACAGAGATATATCATCAAAATATCTCGGGAGAGGATTACATCGTTTTCCATGATAAGTTTAAGGCTTATTTTCTAAATCGAAAAGGCGAGACTAAAAATGAATATCTAACCAAATTTACTTTCTCCGATAGAAACAGTATTTATTACGATTTTACATACACAGATCCACGTTTTGTAACCACCGACAACAAAGGCGTTTTGAGGTTCTTTTATCTCGATGGAAGACAAGACTCATTGGCACTTGGTGAGTATTCACAAAATCATTTCTTTGCACTAAAGGACATTAATTCAGATGGTAGTATGGATTATGTGTTTCTTGATGATAAGAAATTAGAAGTTTATAACAGACAAAAAAAGTTGATTATGACGTATAATCTCGAATCTAAAGCAAGTTTCGCACCTGTTTTTTATAGTTTTCCAAGCAACCAAATTAAAGTAGGTGTCGTCTGTCCTCAGAGTAGTAAGATATATTTAATTAATAGTGATGGATCATTATTTCAAGGATTCCCATTGTTTGGACTAACACCGTTTAGTATAGGATATTTAAATACAGAAGCGAATAAATTCAATCTTATTGTTGGTGGTCAAGAAAATTTGTTGTATAATTACACTGTAAATGAAGACTAATTGTTATGAAAACAAAATTTAAATACTTGTTGATAGCATTAATTTTAATGGTATCAGTTTTCTCGTGCGTTAAAGATAATTTTAATTTTGATAAATGGGATAAAGAAATAAATTATGAGGCAAGCTTTGCTGCACCTGTTGCATGGGGCGATTTGTCATTTACAGACGCACTTCAGATGTATGACTCCACAGGACTACTAATTGACAATGACGATGGGTACGTGTCGTTGCAGTATTTAGCGAGAGTTTCTTCAAATAAAGTTAACGATATTATTTTTATAAATGATCAGAATATAAGCGGAACTGTTGAAAGTCCAGACATAAGTTTTGTAGGTTTTGATTCCCCTGGTGATACTGTCAGTTATATTTATACAGATTATTTGACTTTTTCGATGTTTAATGCTGAAGCTGAAATTGATAGCCTCATATTTAAAACAGGTATAATGGATATAGCTACAAATTCAACGTTTTTCCATTCGGCAAGGCTTTATGTAAAGTTTCCTTCTGTTACAAAAAACGGTGTTCCGTTTTCAACAAGTTTTACTTATACTCCTGGTGGAGGGAATGTTGTTAGTCTTAACAATGATTTTACAGGTTATAATGTTGATATGACACAAACTCCTGCTAATTTTAATGAAATTCCTGTCGAGATAAGACTAACATTGTTTTGGTCTGGAGAAGTACCTAATAGTGGAACTGTATCATTCGATGTGAACATGAAAACAATGCAGTATAAGATTATGCATGGCTATTTTGGTGAAAACACATTGTTTTTTGAAAGTGACACAATTGATATTTCATTATTTAAAAGTGAAGAGTGGGATATTGAATCGTATTTGTTTATGGATCCAAAATTTAAAATTTATTACTGGAACTCTTATGGTGTGCCGTCGCAATTCTACTTTGACCATCTGGTAGCTCATTCTGATTTACAAGGAGATATGAATATTTTAGACGATGCCAATAACTTGCCAATTGGACCAGCAAATCCTTATGATGTGAATTATGCAATCGTAGTTGGCCAAAGAATGCTCGACTCATTAAAAATCAATAGAACCAACTCAAATATTGACGATGTTGTTAATGCCAGACCTAAATGGATACAATTTAAAGCTAGAGCAACTACCAATCCTGCCGGTTTGGACCACCATAATTTTGTTATCGACGATTCACAGATTGAAGTGGAGGTAATCATGGAATTGCCTATGTGGGGATATCTTTACAACTGGCATTCAAGGGATACTGCTAAAGTTGATTTGACTGACCTTCAAAGTGATTACAATCCACTTAAGCGACTAATGGTTAGGATAGACATACAAAATGGATTCCCCATCGAAGCTTTTGGACAGGTATATTTTACTGACGAAAATTATGTGGTGTTAGATTCTCTATTTTATACTTACGAAGAAAGATTACTTTCAGCTGCACAAGTTGATGCTGATGGAAGAGTCTTGGACTTTAGCCGCAAAGTTACTAAAATTGAATATGTTGACGCAAGGCTCAAAAAATTGGAGACATGTAAATATGCAATTTATACTGGTCAAGTAAATACAACAAATGCCTCAGCTGGAACAGTTATGAAGATATATAGAGATTATAGAATAAAATTCGATATAGGTTTTGAAGTTGACCTCGGAGTAGAAGGAAATATTGACTCAATTTCAAATGAATTTTAATAATAAAACAATGAAAATGAAAAGATATATATTATTGTTTATTTTTGCTGGAGTCTTTGCAAGTGCAGGTGCACAACAAGCACTAACAATGTATAATATGGACAGAGTAATGCAAACGCAGTTCATTAATCCTTCTGTCGATGTTCCATATAAATTTCATATTGGTGGATTGCTTGTTCCAATAGTAGGACAATTGCCTCCGCCAATTTATTTCAATTATGGTAATAACTCTTTTTACTATAACCATATATTGCACATGGGGAAAGGCGATAAAGCCGACAATTTGGTTTTAGATATTCCGCTCTTTATGGATAAGCTCAAAAAAACAACTCACATGAGATTCGATACCCAAATTGAGCTGTTAAATCTTGGCTTTAAATTGGAAAACATGTTTCTTACCGTTGCAATCACAGAAAAATTCAAGTATGGGATGTCTTTACCTTATGATATTTTTGAATTTACATTAAACGGAAACATGCCGTACATGCAAGAAAATAAACCTCACGATTTTAGTGGATTTGGTGTCGATTTTACACATTATCGAGAATTTGCTGTGGGTGGGTCTATGCAAGCAAACGATAAACTGAGTTTTGGCGGTAGAGCAAAAATTCTGTTTGGAATGGCTAATGTAAATACAAACTTTAAAGAATTATCATTATATACAGACCCTGAAGATTATTCAATGACATTTACCACTGACATGAAAATGCATAGTTCATTGCCCGTTTATTTCGATATGAACATGCTAGAAGTGGACTCTGCAGGAATATCTTTAAACGAAGCGTCTATGACAGCATTTGAAGATAATCCAGCAAGTTATTTTCTCAATCTTAAAAATATTGGTTTAGGTTTTGATTTCGGAGCTTCCTACAAACTTACTCCTGAAATTGATTTATATGCTTCAATTACCGATTTTGGATTTATAAGCTGGAACACAAATCCCCAAAACTTTTTAAGTAAAGGAGAATATGATTTTCATGGTTTAGAAGTCGAATTATGGGAAAATGATGAAGAAATGGATGAATCTCTAAAAGATTTTGCCGATACTTTGTTTAATATTTTCAAACCCAGTCTCGTAGAAACTGGTTACATGACATGGCTACCTACAAGTTTCTATATTGGAGGAAAATATAAATTTCATGAACTATTACATTTTACAGCTCTTTATCGTGGCGAGTTTTACCGCAAATCATATATGCACTCATTAACGATTGGAGTTAATTCAAATCTTACCGAATGCATTTCGGCTCATCTTACATATTCATTAGCTCACCATACCGCTAATCATATTGGTTTTGGACTTTCAGCTCGCCTCGGACCAGTGCAGTGGTACTTAGTTACCGATAGTTTCACAAATATGATATGGCCACAAAAAGCAACTAATATTAATCTGCGAATGGGTTGTAATATCGTATTTGGATATAAAAAAATCAAGTCTAGTGCATCTATGAGAACATAGTCTTTAGACTTTAGTTGTGAGAGATAGAATTCATAAATATTTTTATATTGCGGGACTATGTATTATTGCATTTTTTCTGCCTATTAGCGAGTATATTTCTAACGCTGCCATATTTTTATTGCTCACAAACTGGGTAATAGAAGCCGACTTTATAAAAAAATGGCGAAAACTTACTCAAAACCCAACAATTTTGGTTTTTATTATGCTTTTTGCAGTTAATGTTATTTGGTTAGTAAATAGCACCAACGTAAGCTATGGAATACATGATATAAAAATTAAACTTCCCTTACTCGCTCTTCCGGTTATTATTGGTACATCAAAGGCTTTAAGTAAAAAAGCTATTAATGTAATTAGTGCTGTTTTTGTAGCGGGAGTACTTATAAGCACTTTAACAGGATTACTTGTGTATTTTGGTTTTATCAAAAACCCAAACCCCGATAATGTTAGAAACATATCTTATTTTGTAAGTCATATCCGACTATCACTAATGGTATGCTTGTCAATATTCCTTCTGTTTTATTTTATTCATGAACGCAAGTTTTTTACCTCGTATAAAATTATTATTGCTGTCATACTAATTATTTGGTTTGCACGATTTTTGATGATGATACAAGGTTTTACTGGGCTTGTCTCGTTAGTTGTGGCAGGTCTCATTAGTCTTGGCGTTAAAGCGTTTAGAGAACGAGACAAGTTTAAAAAGGGCATCTATTTTTTCGTAGTTCTCGCATTGCCGATTTTTCTTTTTACTTATCTCGGTGTGCAGATAAAGTCTTTTTATACGCCAACAAATAATGTGGACGTAATTAAAACATATACTGCCAACGGAAATGCCTATTATCATAATCATGAATCTGGGCTATTGGAAAACGGTAATTTAATTTATGTAAATATTTGTGAAAAGGAGCTTTACTCAGAGTGGAATAATCGCAGCTCCATCAGTTTGGACAATAATGACTCAAGAGAACAAAATTTGTTACATACACTAATAAGGTATCTTACATCGCTCGGGTTAACCAAAGATGCTCAAGGTATTTCTCAACTTACGGATGAGGATATCTTAAATATTGAAAATGGAAATACAAATTACAAGTTCGTTAAACAAAAAGGAGTCAGTAAGCGTATTTATGGCATTATTTGGCAAATAGATGTTTACACTAAAGGGGGAAACCCAAGCGGGCATTCCATTACTCAACGGTTCGAGTATCTTAAGGCAGGACTTATTTTATCTTACCGAAATATCGTTTGGGGTACTGGAACAGGTGATACTGATGATGAATACAAAGCCTTATATATTGAAAAAGAATCGCAACTCGACTCTCAATATCGACACCGTGCTCATAATCAATTTTTAACATTTTTTATCTCATTTGGTACTGTTGGTGCATTTTTGTGCTTTATTGCATTCTTTTATCCCGTAATTGCAGATTTTAAATTTAAAAACTATCATTTTGCTGTTTTTATTTTGATTGCTGTTTTGTCTATGCTTACAGATGATACAATTGAGACCACAACGGGAGCTGTTTTTATTTCATATTTTTATTCCTTATTTTTGTGGGGTGAAAAATAATAAACGATAAATATATTTAACTTTTAGATATGGATAAAAAAGATTTTATGAAGAAAGCTATTGAGCTTTCAATTAAAAATATGGATAATGGTGGTGGTCCTTTTGGTGCCGTTATTGTTAAAAACGGTAAAATAATTGCGGAATCTGGAAATAGCGTAACAATTGACAACGACCCCACAGCGCATGCTGAAGTAAATGCAATTCGGGTAGCGTCAAAAAAACTTGATACATTTGATTTAAGTGGTTGCGATATTTATGCCTCTTGTGAGCCATGCCCTATGTGTCTCGGAGCAATATATTGGGCAAAAATAGACAACTTGTTTTTTGCAAATAACCAAAATGATGCTGATAATATTGGATTTAGCGATAAGTTTATTTACGATGAAATCGAAAAAGATTACACACAAAGAACTCTTAAAACCAAAAACTTTATGAGGGAAGATGCTCTTACAGCTTTTGATATCTGGAGAAATAAACAAGATAAAACTGAGTATTAATGCCAATACTTAACCAAAAATTCTTTGATAGAGATGTTTTAAAAGTAGCTCCCGAATTGATTGGGAAAATTATAATTCGAGAGTTCGACGATGGAAGGATTGCACGTTTTCGAATTACACAAACTGAAGCGTATAGAGGTGAAGACGATAAAGCATGTCATGCGAATAAAGGCAGAACTCCACGAACCGAAATAATGTATCACCAGCCAGGTATAATCTATGTTTATTTAATTTACGGTATGTACTGGATGCTAAATTTCGTTACAGAGAAACCAGATATTCCGCAAGCCGTTCTTATTCGTGCTGTTGAAGGATATAACGGACCAGGAAAGCTAACAAAAGCCTTACAAATAGACAAAACTTTTAATGATCAAAGTATCGCTGATAACCATAGAATTCAACTTTTTGACGATTTGTATCAACCCAAAATAATCACCGCTCCTCGAATTGGAGTCGATTATGCTGGTGAAGTATGGGCACAAAAACCCTGGAGATTTATTGATAAAAACCTTTCGTAAAAGTTAAACTGTTCACTATTCATTGTTATTGTTGCGAAAATCTTGCGACCTACTTACTACACACGAGAGTAACTCTTTAATTAACTTGTTCTTCGAGTTACTCGAAGATCTTCCATCTTTAAAAGTTACTCGTAGAACACCGATAAACCGATAACCGAGTAGCTCTGCTACGAGCTCACGACCAGAGGGAGTAAACCGATAAACTGATAACCGACAAACCGTTCAACTACCCTGGCATAATCCCCTCATCTTTAAAACTGTAATAAGTTTTGTCTGCGATAATAACGTGGTCTAAAACTGAAATATCAAAAAAACGAGCAGCGTTTACAAGCTTCTCTGTTATTTGTACATCTTGTTGGCTAGGAATCCGATTGCCCGATGGATGATTGTGTGCAATGATTATTCCTTGTGCGAGACGTTCTAAGGCGTTTTTCATAATGATTTTAATATCCATAACAGTTCCTACTGTGCCGCCCTGGCTAAGCTTGATGCTATCAATTATTGTGTTTGCACGGGTTAAATAGAGTATATGTATTTCTTCGTGGGGGATATCGCCAATTTTTGGTTGAAAATAGTCGTACGCATCAGAACTACTGGTTATCTTTTGTTGGATTACGACTTCTTGCATTTTGCGTCGTCTGCCAATCTCTAAAGCGGCCACAATACTTATTGCTTTTGCTTCGCCAACTCCTCTAAAGTGCATTAAATCTTTATATGATTTTTTTCCTAATGTGTTTAAATTATTTTTGCTTTCTTCAAGGATGTCTCTTGCTAATTCAACAGCTGATTGCTTTAAGTTTCCTGATCCTAACAAAATGGCAATTAATTCTGAGTCAGTTAGGGCTTCTGTTCCTTTTTGCATTAATTTTTCTCGAGGACGATCAGATTCTGCCCAATTTTTTATCGATTTACTATTTTCCATTGATGACTGGTATTTTTCTGTAAAAATAGCAAATAGATTTTTATTTTGACGTATATAAACAAAAAAAACTGTTCCCCGAAAGAAACAGTCAATGTCTTATCTTATTATAAAAATAGAATTTATACTAATTGATTAACATGCTTTGTTAGCGAAGATTTTAAATTCGAAGCTTTATTAGCATGTATAATGTTTTTCTTAGATAGTTTATCAAGCATTCCGACAACTTTAGGAAGCATTTCTGTAGCTTCAGTTTTATCTGTCATGACTCTTAATTTATTAACTGCATTACGTGTTGTACGAGCAAAGTATTTGTTATGTACTTTTCTTACTTCAGTTTGTCTTACCCTTTTTTTTGCTGACTGATGATGTGCCATAATATTTTGTTATTTCTATAATTTATTTCTTAAATTCGGACTGCAAATATACAGTTTTTTTTTTATTCAACAAGTTTTCTAAAAAATATTTTTAAATATTAATAATTATCATGCTTTGACGGTCGAAAATTATTGCTTTTTCGCTTATTAACATTCAGTTATACGCTTTTGAAGTCGAATACCAATACTGGTCTTCGAGTTACTCGAAGATAAAAAGATTGGTAGATTTTATTTTAGTTGTACACAACCACCATTTTTTTATCACATTTATTCTTCTTAAAGTTCGGTATCCGTATCGAAGACTAACAAGATTATAAATTTTTCAATGCTACTACATTTTAACCTACTATTTTATGGGACAATCGGTGCAATATTCTTTTCTATTGCATAATTTACAATGTTTGCCAATCCAAACATCGTCAAATTGCTGAGAAATTGCATCAATATGCTCTTGCTCATCTGTAATAAAACCAGCTTCGAAATTCCTTCTAGTTTCACTTTTTGAACCCATGCCTGCTCCAGTTAGGTTTGCACTTCCCGAGTATGCAAAATTGCCATCTATTATTATGTGTTTAAAATGGACACGTGGACATAGCATTCGTTCGAGACCATTAAATAGCACTGGGTATTTATCAAAGTCTTGCATAAAATTCTTGCCCGGTTCTTTTGCATGTATCAATCTAATTTTTACACCTTTTTTTATCAAATCAGCTAATAGCTCCAAGAATGGTCTCATCTTACCATTTTTATTAATATACATGTCTTTCATATCAGCAGTTCCAATCCATAAGTACTTTTTAGCTTTAGGAATTTTGCCAATTATTACTGATGTGTATATTTCTTTGTCTGTGATTAACTTTATCATAGAATACGGTTTTAATCAATTGTAATTAAAACAAAACTATCACTTTAATCACAGAAACTATGCATTATCATAATCAATTCCTTGTTTTTTAAGTAACTTATTAACATAAAATGCAAAAAACGTAAGATACCCAAATGCTGCTACGGGCAGCCAATACGACATGTGAATCCCAAATCCTACTACATCTGAACCTGATTGCAAAAAGTCGGCGATTTTGCCTTGCATTGGAGGTAAAACTGCGCCACCAAGTATCATCATAACTAAGAATGCAGAACCTTGTGTGGTATATTTTCCTAAACCTGCAAGAGACAAATTAAAAATAGCAGACCACATTATCGAACAAAATAATCCACCACTCATAAACGCATAAACTGCAATTTGTCCAGTAGTAAAAATCCCTATCATCATCATTACCATTCCAAGAATACCGAAAGTCATCAGAGTTTTTGCAGGTTTGTTTTTAGTGTATGTGAATGCTCCTATTTGTACCAAAACAAGAAGTACATAATACAATAATGGTTTAATATCATATTGAGAAATAGCATTTACTCCTAAAACTACTCCAAATGCAATAAGTGGAAGGGCTATCATCAATACTTTTCGCGTTTTATTTTTTAGTTCAAATGCTGCAAGTGAGCCTGTCCACCTACCAATCATCAAACTTCCCCAATACATTGAAATAAATGGTGCTACTTGGCTGGCTGTATATCCGCCAAAAGCAGGTTGTTGTAATAACTCACCAAAATTGCTCACTATAGCAACTTCGACACCTACATAAATAAAGATGGCTAGCATTCCCAACACAAGTTGTGGATATTGCATTGCACCCCAACCCTTAGGCTTTTTTGAGGCTCTTGTTTTAATAACTAACAAAGTTATTACGACTACGGCAAGAGCCCCAATTAACCAACCCATTCGATAAGTCTCAAGACTTAAAAAGGCTTCTTTAGTAAGATTTGAAGTATCTTTAGCGTATGATTGAAATACAGGTGCAAACATTGCAATTAGTAAAACTGTAAGTATTATAAGTGCATAAAAAGCTTTTTGTGATTTCTCAGTTTTTTCTGTCGATACACCTGCTGGAACCTTTTTTGAAAAGAAAAACAATGCTGCCGCCGATAAAAATAACAAACCAACCGCAGAATATAAAATCATTACTTTATCGAGTCCAAGCGAAGCAATTTGGTCGTCTGTAATAGCTGCTGTTGAGCCAAATAACGCAATAGCAACAATTATTGGACCTATTGCAGTACCAAATGAATTTACCCCACCACAAAAATTTATTCGTCCTGCACCTGTGGCAGGATTACCAAGTGCTATTGCAAATGGATTAGCAGCAGTTTGTTGTAACGAGAAGCCTAAGGCCATAATAAAAAGACCAAGAAGCATTCCAGTAAATGCATTGATGCTAACTGCATAAATCATTACTCCTGCACCAATGGCAGAAACTAATAAACCAACTACAATAGATTTTTTATAGCCCATTTTCGCTACTGGATCGTTGCCTCCAAATGCTCCATAAGCAAATAATGCTAATGCTCCTATGTAATATGCCATATAAAAAGCAAAATCAATTAACTGACTTTGAAACTGATCAAGACTAAAATAATGTTTACAAAATGGAATGAAAACAGAATTCCCGGCAGCAATAAAACCCCAGAAGAAAAATACAGTTACCAATATCGTTAAAGCAGGGTAATTTGTTGGTTTACTTTGAACTCCTTTTGTAGTAACGCTTGAAACAGAACTTTCCATAATATTAATTTTTAAGTAAGCACAAATGTAAAAATTTAATTCAAAACAGTATACTGTTAAAATTAGGTTTGCCTAAATAAAATACGAAAAGTGAAAATAATACTTGCAAAACCATCTTTTTTTAATTCAAGTGCCGAACAAACTTATAAATAATTAAAATGTTTGACAATTAAGATTTTCAATATCTTTTAAGTTTCGTATTTTTGCACTTTAATAAATTGTTTTAATTATGGTAAGAGTAAGATTTGCACCAAGTCCAACAGGACCTTTACATATTGGCGGAGTTAGAACAGCTTTGTTTAACTACTTATTTGCAAAGAAAAACAACGGAACTATGATTCTTCGTATCGAAGATACTGATCAAACTCGGTATGTTGAAGGTGCAGAAGAATATATTATGGATTCTTTAAACTGGTGTGGAGTAAAGTTCGATGAAGGGATTCGTGAAGGTGGAGACTTTGGTCCATATCGTCAAAGTGAGCGTAGAGATATTTATGAAAAATATGCTAAGCAACTTTTAAATGCTGGCTACGCATATATGGCATTTGATACTCCCGAAGAATTAGATAAATTACGCACAGTAGCTGAGCAAAACAAAGATTTATTTGTTTATAATTATGAATCACGTAAACATCTAAAAAATAGCCTAACGATTTCAAATGACGAGGTTCAAAAAATGTTGGCTGATAATACACCTTATGTTTTGCGTTTTAAAATGCCAGAGAATAGAGTGCTTAAGCTAAATGACATTATACGTGGTGAAGTTAAGTTTAACACCAGCGAACTTGACGATAAGGTATTAATGAAAACTGACGGTTTGCCAACATATCATCTCGCTAACATTGTGGATGACCATTTAATGGAGATTACTCATGTAATTAGAGGTGAAGAATGGTTGCCTTCATTGCCTCTGCATTTTTTACTTTACGAAGCATTTGGCTGGAAAGCTCCAGAGTTTGCACATTTACCACTTATTCTAAAACCAACTGGAAAAGGAAAACTTAGTAAACGAGATGGCGATAAATTGGGATTTCCTGTTTTTCCAACTCAATGGATAAATGGCGATGACGTTTATCGTGGATATCGTGAAGACGGATACTTTCCCGAAGCTGTTGTTAATATGTTAGCTCTTTTAGGTTGGAATCCAGGTACTGAGCAGGAAATATTTAATATGGATGAACTAATTCAAGCTTTTTCGCTCGATAGAGTTGGTAAAAGCGGAAGTCGTTTCGACCCAGAAAAAACAAAATGGTTTAATCATCAGTATCTAATTAGGAAGTCAGGAAAAGAAATTGCTGAACTTTATATGCCGCTACTAATGGGAAAAGGCATCAAGACAAATAACGTAAACCTCATCCGAATTTGTGATATGCTAAAAGAAAGAGTCAATTTTGTTAGCGATCTTTGGGAGGAATCATATTTTTTCTTTCAAGCACCAAATAATTATGATGAAGCTTTTTTGAAAAAAACTGTTAAAGAAGGTACTCCCGAACTTATGAATACATTAATTGAAAAATTAACAGATATTATTGATTTTACTGCTGCAAATACAGAATCTGTTATCAAATTATGGATTGAAAGCTCAGAAATTGGTTTTGGCAAAGTAATGTCTCCATTTCGATTAGCATTAGTAGGTGCAGGAAAAGGACCTCATGTTTTTGATATAATTGAAATCATAGGAAAAGAAGATACTTTAGAGAGATTGAAAAAGTTTGTTGAGCAGATAGAGAAACGGTAAATTATTCGCGGTTCGCGGTTCGCGGTTCACGGTTCACGGTTCACGGTTCACGGTTCGCGGTTCGCGGTTTGCGGTTCACGGTTCGCGGTTTGCGGTTTGCGGTTCGCGGTTTGCGGTTTGTTGATTGCCTGAACCTTTAGCTCGGTGAAGCCAATATGGTTGACCGTTTTTTATTCTTTTTCAACCAAATCACAAAAACTCAATCTCACAAGAATTATTTTCCACTTTATATTCTATCAAATTAGCATTGTTAAAAAAATAAATTTACTTTTAGATTTTAAAATCCATTGTGAAAAAGATAATCGAATATATAGAAGATTTTTGGTTTTTAATTTTTCCGTACGTTTGTGAGTCGTGTGGTGTAGCATTAGGAAAAAACGAGCCTCCAGTCTGCTTTAAATGTTTGTACGAATTACCTCGCACAGATTATTGCCTTAATCAAGAAAATCCAATAGTGGATCTTTTTATTGGGAGGATAAAACTAGAAAAAGCAACTGCTTTATTCCATTATTATAAAGGTAGTCGCTTTAAAAAACTTTTGCACGGTCTCAAATATAAAAACAAACCTGAAATTGGAATACTTCTAGGTAAAGAACTTGGTGCAGCAATGGTATCATCAGGGAATTTTAAGGATGTGGATTATATTATTCCGGTTCCATTGCACCCTAATCGACAAAAACAGAGAGGATATAATCAAAGCGAAATGATTGGTGAAGGAATTGCGGCAGTTACCGGTATTCCAATGCTTACCGATGTTCTTTTACGAAGTGTTGAAACCGTTACTCAAACAAAAATGACTCGTGACGATAGGTGGAAAAATGTTTCGGGAAAGTTTATTATAAAGAATGAAAACTTGATTCAAAACAAACATTTACTGCTAATTGATGATGTTGTAACTACCGGCTCAACTTTGGAAGCTTGCGGTGAAACATTATTAAATGTCGATGGGGTAAAACTTAGTATTGCAGTTTTGGCGGAAGCATAAATAAGAATTCTCAGTTCACAGTTTTCTGTTCACGACTTGTTATTACTGATTCCTACCCACTAACTACTACTTTAATTGATTATCTAGAAAAAATATCTAAACTTGAAATCTAAATAGAGCCAAATGTTTATTATATTTGTATGATTATTATTCGATTTACATTGTTATTATAAATATATTCATTGTTTTAAAACTTTATAAGCATGAAAACAAAAAGCGTTTTTTCTATTATCATTGTGATAATTCTATTTTCTGTAAGGTCTTATGCTCAGAATTGGGATCAAATTGTTAAGGCATGCGCATCCGACAGAAATGCACAAGACTATTATGGGAATTCAGTAGCAATTGATGGTAATCTCGCCATAGTTGGAGCATGGGCACAAGATAAAGATGCTTTTGGTGGTGGCACTACTTTATTAGAAGCTGGGGCAGCATATATTTTACAGAACATTGGTGGCACTTGGGTCGAAATGCAAAAAGTTGTTGCTTCAGATCGTAGTGCAGGAGATAATTTTGGATATTCGGTAGATATTAATGGGGATTATGCGGTAGTTGGTGCACGGAAAGAGGATCATGATGCTATTGGTGCAAATTCTAAACTAGATGCTGGTTCTGCTTATATTTTTTATAATAATACAGGCACATGGGAACAGCACCAAAAAATTGTAGCTCTTGATAGAAACATAGAAGATTATTTTGGAAGTTCGGTATCAATTAATGGTGAATTTATTGTTATAGGTGCTTCTAGCGAAGATGAAGATGTAGCTGGTAATAATTACTTAAACAGTGCTGGTTCTATTTATGTTTTTCAAAATAATACTACCAATTGGGTTCAAACTCAAAAGATAGTCCCGTCAGATAGAGCTGCGGCAGATTTCTTTGGTTCTTCAACCAATATTTATGGTAATTATATTATTGCAGGAGCTTATAATAAACATGAAATCTCCGCAATTTCTGCTGGTGCAGCTTATGTATTTTATTATAACGGAACTGTTTGGTCGCAAATTTCAAAACTTGTTGCTCCAACACCTAAAACACAAGCCTATTTCGGATTTGATGTGGCAATTAGCGAAAATTTTGCTGTTGTCGGAGCTTATGGCGAGGACGAAATTCTAAATTATTCAGGTGCTGCATATATATTTTCTAATCCTGGTGCTGGAGCAACACTATTATTCCATTCAAAAATAGTAGCCTCCGACCGACAGGAAAATGATAGATTTGGATATTCAGTAGATATTGATGGAAATTATATAATTGTAGGAGCCGATAATTCAGATCTTGATGAAAATGGTATCAATGGATTTAATGCTGCCGGATCGGCATATATATTTCATTACGATGGACTAAATTGGACACAAGAACAAAAAATTGTAAATCTCGATCGAATACCTGGAGATTTCTTTGGATGCGATGTTGCTATAAGTAATAATTATATTATTGCAGGAGCAATGAACCAAGATTCTGATGCAGATGGTATTAACAATAGACCAGAAGCTGGTGCAGCGTATGTTTTTCATAATTGCCGAGAAATAAACGTATATCAGCAGACTACACAAATTGATAATGAAGGAACTTTTAATTTTGGACTTGTTCAATACGGCAACAGTAGCTCTGAATTATCATTTACAATCGAAAATACAGGTGTGGACAATTTGGTGCTTGACGGAACACCAATAGTTGAAATATCTGGCACCAATGCTACTGATTTTGCAATTAATCAAACAGCGACAAGCTCGCCTGTTATTCCAGGTGGTTCAACAACATTTACAATAATTTTCACACCTTCGTCAGCAAGTTTACATACCGCCGAAATTAGTATTGCAAATAATGATTACGATGAAAATCCGTATAATTTTACAATTACTGGAACAGGCGATAAAATTCCGCAATCAATAAACGGATTTAATCCTATTGCAGCTAAAACTTATGGAGATGCCAATTTTATTGTTTCTGCAAATGCAAGCTCAGGCTTAGATGTGGTTTTTACAAGTTCTGACGACAATATCGCAACATGCGGAGGACCTAATGGTTCAAACATTACAATTATAGGTGCCGGGACTTGTGTAATTTATGCAAATCAATCTGGTAATGCAACATATTTAGCTGCTCCACAAATTTCGCAAACACTTGTTGTCAACAAAAAACCTATAACAGTTTCTCCTAATATTGGTCAAACAAAAGAATACGGAGATGCTGATCCAGTATTAACTTATTCCGTAACAACAGGAAGCTTGGAAAGTGGAGATAATTTCTCTGGAACACTTACGCGTGTTGCTGGTGAAACCGTTGACTTTTATGAAATCCAAATTGGAACACTTAATGCTGGGGCAAATTATAATATCACGTTTATTTCCAGAGATTTTGAAATTACCAAACGCACAATATATGTTACTGCAAATCCTAACCAATCTAAAATTTATGGACAATCCGATCCTGGACTGAATTATTCTTTCTTTCCTACTTTAATTGTCGGAGATTCTTTTAGTGGTTCAATAATTAGAGAAACTGGCGAAGACGCAGGGTACTACCAAATTCAACAGAATACATTAAACTTAAATTCCAATTATACAATTGATTATACAAGTAATATGTTTGAAATTATTGCTAAAACAATCATAGTTACACCTAATGCAGGGCAATCTAAAATTTATGGAACATCTGACCCCACTGCATTTAATTATAGTACCAGTCCTGCTCTTGCTTCGGGAGATACATACGACGGAGCACTAAGCAGAATAACTGGCGAAAACGCTGGGCTTTACGCAATTACAACAGGCACACTAAGTGCTGGAAATAATTATATAATGTCTGTTGCAAATGTGAATTTCGAAATTATTGCAAGACCAATAACTGTAACCGTAACTCCTAATCAAAACAAACCTTATGGATTAAATGATCCTACATTTAATTATTCGGCATTACCAGAACCAATATCTGGAGACGAATTTACTGGTGAATTAAATAGAGTAGCTGGTGAAGACTTAGGTTCTTACGCTATAACACAAGGAACATTAAGTCTTGGTACAAATTATAATTTAAGTTTTGTAGGAGCTAACTTTCAAATTAATGTCAACAGTTTAATAGTAACCATTGATTCAGACCAAACTAAAGAATACGGAGATGCTGATCCGGTATTTACTTTTACAACTTCCTCACCTATAGCCCCTTGGGATAACTTTTCAGGAGTACTTGAACGTGAGGAAGGCGAATTTGTTGGAGAGTATGCAATAAACCAGGGAAGTCTCGCTCTTAATTCGAATTATCACTTACTCTTTTCAGGAGTTCCAGTAGATTTTGAAATCACACAAAAAACAATTACAGTAACTGCCAATCCTAATCAAACAAAACATTATGGAGAAGCAAATCCAGCTACATACACCTATACTCACGTAGGAACACTTGCAACTGGCGATAACTTCTCAGGAGCCTTATCAAGACAACCAGGCGAAGATATTGGCACATACAATATTTTGCAAGGTAGCTTGTGGATAAGTCCAAATTATATTATTTCTTATAATGGTGATGTTTTTGAGATCTTACAAGGTGAAATTGTTGTTTCTGCAAATGCTGGACAAACTAAGATTTATGGAAATGCCAATCCTGTTGAATATACATACGCATATACTGGAACAATCTCCGTTTTTGATAGCTTTACAGGAAGTTTAACACGAGTATCTGGCGAAGATGTTGGGAATTATGAAATTCAACAAGGCAGCCTGAGTTTAAGCAGTAATTATAATATTACTTACAATCCGAATAATTTTGAAATAACTCAAAAACCAATTTCTGTTACTGCTGATGCAAATCAATCAAAAACATTTGGAGATGAGAATCCTACCGAATATACTTACACTGTTTCGGGAACTTTAGTTGGAGCTGATGTGTTTACAGGCGAGCTTATACGTGAGTCAGGTGAAAATGCTGGACTATACGAAATATGGCAAGGAGATTTAAGCCTGAGTAATAACTATGTCATTACATATATTTCAGATGATTTTGAAATAATTAAAGCAACACCTATAATTACTTGGGAAAATCCAGCAGATATTTATTCTGGAACAGAACTATCAGAAACTCAACTTAATGCCTCGGCAGATGTATCAGGAAGTTTTAATTATAATCCAGATTTTAATACTATTCTTGAGGTTGGAGATAATCAAACTTTAAATACTGAATTCACTCCTGATGACGAAGTAAACTACAACAATGCAAACGCAATCGTTTATATTAATGTACTTCTTAG
>JAQVPT010000263.1 GCA_028701945.1 Bacteroidales bacterium | reverse complement strand
CACTTTTTTGTTATCGAAAACAGCAAACTTATCATGCAAAAACTTCCCATTTCTTCTAGAAATAACATATACCCTTCCTCCAAGACTAATAAATCTATCAAACGATAATCTATTATTCTCAACGTGATCACTGATTATTATTTCCACAGAGCAATCATTTCTAAGCTTTTCTTCTAATTGCCCCAACAAATCCTTACTTGTAAACATGGAAACGGAAATCTGGATTATATCATTAGATTCTGCAATGAATTCAGTTATTTGCCGTAGAATATTTTCAAATGTAGCTTTTATCATGCAAGGTGTGTTTTTATAGTTATTGCCGAATTATTATCATAACAAAGATACCAAAATATATCGTAAAATAAAAAGATAATTACTTTGACGTAAGTTTAATGTTGCAAACATTTTTTTTAAAGATTGTGATAATAATATTATATTTGCTGCATGAAAAGAATTCTTGATCAGATAGAGTTGTTTTTGCTTTGTTTCCTTGTTTTTGCAATCCCTGTTTACATTAAGTTGACTTCAGTTGCGATTGGTCTGCTTGTTGTTATTGCAATAATTAAAAAAGAGAATTATCCGGAATTTGTTAAAATGCTAAAAAATCCAAAGTTTTTAATTCTTGTGTTGCCATATTTCTTTTTCTTGATTGGACTGATAAATTCGCAACATCTATCTGATGGTTTGAAACAAGTTGAGATAGTTACCTCTTTGCTTTTGTTTCCGATAATTCTTACTGCATATAAATCAAATGGACTTAAATATCGAGCAGAGTTAATACAGTCTTTTCTTATTTTGGGCGTAATAACTGCTTACTTGATATGTCTTGGTGTTGCTGTTCCTGCATATATTAGTTCTGGGGATTTCAATGTGTTTTTTTATCAGGAATTTAGTCATATTATTAAAGGACCTCACCATTTGTCTTATTATGTTATTTTTGCAATTACAATTCTGATTACAAATCTGATTAACAAAACTCCCTTGTTTTATTCAGAAAGAAAAGCGACAGGAATTAAACTGGGT
This sequence comes from Bacteroidales bacterium, assembly GCA_028701945.1. Taxonomy (GTDB): domain Bacteria; phylum Bacteroidota; class Bacteroidia; order Bacteroidales; family ML635J-15; genus Bact-19. Next base: position 4,129 of record JAQVPT010000263.1, on the reverse strand, counting down.
TTGATTTTTATGCTTTCGGTTTTCCTTTTTCAATTGTCTAGTAAAGCTACTATTTTAATTTATCTTGCAATAGCTGGGTTTGTATTTATTTATTTATTAAAGAAAAAAATAGTTTCTACTAAGATTGCAGTGCCAATTATTTTTGTTTTTATTGCTCTTTCTGTGGTCGGATTGTCTGTTAATAGCGTAAATGTTCGTTTCCAAAATTTATATAAGGCAGCTGTAAATCATCAAGAATCTGACCTAAAAATACTTGAATCTACTGCACTTCGAATTGTTGCTTTAAAATCTTGTGCCAGTGTTATTAACGAAAACTTTTGGTTTGGTACAGGCACTGGTGATATTACTTATGCTATGAGAGACTATTATAAAGAACATGATTATTACTGTGCGTTGGTTCAAAATATAGGTCCGCACAATCAGTTTGTTCGCACTTTTACAATGCATGGTGTATTTGCTTTTATTTCGCTTCTCACATTGTTTGGTATGATGATATATATAGCAATTAAAGAAAAACATTTTTTATTATTGTTTTGGGCGTTTATAATGATTGTGTTATTTTGTGTTGAAGATATGTTTGGAATAAGGGACGGGATAATTTTCTTCTCCTTTTACACTTCATATTTGGTGCTTAATCCAGATCAAACAAATATAAAAATTAGAGATGCAATAAGTTAGTAACTGAATTCAATTTAAGATATTAACGATAATTTTCGTTAAGTTTTTATTAAAATTTTTAATTTTACCAATTATCAAATTTAAAAATGATTACAAAAATTACAAGTTCTAAAAACGATTTGATTAAGGATATTGTAAATCTGCAAACGAAATCAAAGGAAAGAAGAAAAAGAGGAATTACTCTAATTGAAGGAGTTAAAGAAATTAGTATAGCTTTAAAATCAGGTATTAAATTTGAAAAAGCTCTCTTCTCTCCTGAAATTCTTAGTTTGGAAAAATTAAGCGAAATTTTATTAGACCAATTTGACACAACTGAAAAATTTGAAATAGGGACTGATGTTTTCTCAAAAATTTCTTATCGAGAATCTACAGGAGGAATAGTTGTTTTGGCTCGCACACCTAATAAAAAATTAAGTAATCTTAAGCTTGCGGACAATTCTGTTTTTATTGTGCTAGAATCTGTTGAGAAACCAGGAAATCTCGGTGCTATCGCACGAATTGCTGATGGTGCGGGTGTTTCTGGCATTATTGTTAGCGACCCCCGTGCTGATGTCTTTAGTCCAAATTCAATAAGAGCTAGTTTGGGTTGTGTGTTTACTACTGATGTGATTGTTGCAGATTCGCAGGAAACTATTGATTGGTTAAAGGAAAATAATATAAAAATATTTGCCGCAGAACTTAATGCATCTGAAAAATACCATAATTTAAATTTGAGAGGAAAAATAGCATTGGTTTTTGGAACAGAAGCAACCGGATTAACAGACAGATGGATAAAAGTTGCAGACCAAAGGCTTAAGATACCTATGCTCGGAGAAATTGATTCTCTAAATGTTTCGGCAGCGGTTGCAGTTGTCGTTTACGAGGCAATTAGACAACGCAATTTTGTGGTTTAATTATTGTATATTACTCAAAAAATTCATATCATGAAAAAACTTACATTCTTAATATTATTGGTTTTACCTTTTTGGGGCTTTACACAATCTTCTGATTTTGTGAAAATTATTAATCAAACAAAACAATCATATATAGATAGAGGATATAAGCCTGTAGCTGAAATAGGAGACTCGATTTCTACAAAGTTACCCTTAGTTACTCCTTTGATAAATCTAGATTATAATACTTACTATATTGTTGTGGTGCAATTAGATGGCTGTTACTATTGTGAGTACGATTTACAATTTGTCGATAGTGAAGAGTATTTGTTCAAAGTAGATTATGAATTTGAAGTTAAAGATGGCTTAAAACAAGGGATTTATAAATTTACTAATGACGAAAATAAAACTGGAAAGTATGTGGTGTTTTTAGATTCCGACTTGCCTTATTATGCCAATATCTTTGTATTTAAAAGATAATTTACTGCTAAGATTAGTTTTTTAGCTTACTTTACATGGTAATTGTATAAATTAATTACCTTTGCCGAGTTAAAAAATATTACCATGAAATATTTTCCTATAGCTATAATATTTGTTTTTTTGATTTCGTGTCAAAATAAAGAGAAGAAAGAATACAGATTTTATGAAGGACCAATACAAGGAACAACGTTTCATATTACTTATGAATGGAATGCCGATTTGTCGAAAGAAATAGACAGCCTCTTACTAAATTTTAATAAATCTCTCTCAAACTTTGATCCCAATTCTCAAATTTCAAAAATTAATAAAAATGAAACTGACGAATTGGATGTTCTTGCTTTTGAAATGATGGAAGCAAGCCGTTTTGTTTATGAAAAAACAAATGGTGCATTTGATGTAACTGTTGCCCCAATAGTTAATGAATGGGGGTTTGGCTGGACAGGAAAGCACAACAACGTAATCCCTAATAGTTCTATAATAGATTCCCTTTTGCAGTTTGTAGGTATGGATAAAATAAAAATTGAAAATTCTAAATTAATTAAGAACAATCCAAATACAATGATAGTTACAAATGCTATTGCAAAGGGGTTTTCTGTCGATTATGTTTCAGATTATTTCTTCCAATTAGGATTGAGTAATTTTCTTGTTGAAATTGGGGGGGAAATATATTGCTTTGGTGAAAACCAAAGCGGCGAACCTTGGCGAATTGGAATAGATAAACCAATTGAAGGAAGCGGCGAAGAAAATCGGGAGAATCAGATTATTATTAATCTTTCTAACAAAGCTATTGCAACCAGCGGTAATTATCGTAGATATATTGAAACAGGTAAACAAAAGTATGGACATTCTATCGATCCACGAACAGGATATCCAGCATCTAATTCTGTTTTAAGCGTTTCGGTAATTGGCAATAATTGCATGGAATGCGACGCATTTGCTACAGGTTTTATGGTAGAAGGTCTCGAAAGATCAATTAAGATTGTGGAAGATATAGATAATCTTGAAGCGTATTTCATTTATCTTGACGATAACAATCAGGTTAAATCAATTTGGTCAAGCGGTTTTGAAAAGCATATTTCGGAATAATACCAATGACAAAAGACTTCTTACGGTAAAAAGCATGCGTTTGACCTGAAATGTATGCATTTAATATGGGATACTACCTTAACACCGCTATTTTTATAAATACAGAAATTAAAGCTTGCAGTTTTTTAGGCTATTGATATTTATTTTGTGTACTAGTTGCATTGAACAAAATATGTTTATAACTGTTTTTAACCTTAAACAGTGTGAGAATGGATAGCCTAAGTAAACCAGTAATAGAATTACTACAAGAACCAAATGATTACGAACACGATATAAAATTATATTGTGAAATTCTTTCTTTCTTACCGTTTTTTGAAGATGCAGTTGAATCCGATTACATAACTTATCATAATAATAAACACAGCTTTGAATACACTCCTCAATTTTATTCGTTTATAAAGGCTTTGTTCGATTCTAAAATGGTTGAAGACCATGAGGTAATGACCGAGTTTCTAAAAAAATACAACTCGAAATCTGCATATTCGAAATGGGTAAAGGATATGAATATAGTTTTAAGCAATACTGAGTTATCAGAAAAGATAAATCTTGCTTTTATTCGCAAGGCCTTTTTTACTATTATAAAGCTTGAAAAGTTTATGCCTGGCAGTTGGGGAATTGATGTAGAAACTGGTAATTGGTTGAATTTGCTTAAACTATTGCGGAATATTATGCCCCAAATTTATAAATGTAACAAAAGCACTATGAATTAAGGCTGAGAACAGTTAATCAGTTTAAGCTGGTTGAGCAAAGCGATGGAGTGTAGTCGAAATTAACGCAAGGAAAAGGAAAAATGAAACGCAGAGAACCGCAAAGGAAAAGGAAACCGCAAAGGTCGCAAAGAAAAGAGACCACAAGGCGTTGCATTGAAGCGTAGTCGAACTTCTCGAAAGAGACTGTATTCTGAAGTCTGTCCATAACAAAACAATTATTAAATTTGTAAAATTATGGTAAAGAAAACAGAAAGTCCTGAGTACATTGCAATGCGTGATTTAGCCTTGCAACAATTAAAGAGT
>JAQVPT010000262.1 GCA_028701945.1 Bacteroidales bacterium | reverse complement strand
AACCGCCGCCGACTGTAGAAGTTGAAGTAAATTCTATTTCGGTATTTGTACAAACAAGTAATGGAGTAAATGACGGCACTGGTAAAGGATAAATTGTTAAATCCTGTGTTAAGAAATCGTTACAGTGATCATCGGTAGAAATTGAAAGTGAGATTGTATTTATTCCGAGTTGAAGGATTTCGAGTTGAAGGGTTTCGAGTTGCGGGTTTTGCTCAGTTGAAAATTGCACTCCATTTATTGACCAAGACCAAGAGTTTATTGTTCCTGCTACTGATGTTGAAAGGTCTGTGAAGTAAACTGGGTTTTTATCACAATGCCCAAGTGTTTCGAAAGCTGGCACTGGTACAACTCCATTAATTATTACACTAATTGTATCAATTGCTACGCAGCCACGCCAATTTGTTGTAGTTACAGAATATTCACCAGTAGTTGCCAGTACAATTTCGGGACTTGTTTCGTTGGTGTTCCACTGCCATTGCACAGTTTCGTTTGCATTTGATACAAGCAATAATCTATTTCCAGCACAAAGTGTAGTATCCGCAGGACCAATTGATGTTGTTAGTTCGTAATTATCGAAACTAAAGTTTATTGTATCGGTTTTATACTGACAACCCAAAGTATCGGTAATAATTGCAGCATATTGTCCCTCAGCATTAATAGTAATTGCCCTGGTAGTTTCGCTACTGCCATACCACTCATAAGTATAATCTCCTGCAAGCTCCAAATCCCAAATTAGGCTTTCGCCAAAACAAACAAGAGTATCTGTAAATTCGTTTACAACTGGATAAAATACTCTAATATCATCACTACTTGTAAAACCAAATATATCGGTAACAGTAACAGAATATAAACCCGGTTTATTTACATGAATAATAGAATCCGTTTCGCCTGTACTCCACACATAATCCGTAAACCAAGGTTTGTAAGCAGTTGTAATTGCAGTATCGCAAAAATTGTATGGGATGCGAATGTCGTAGGAGAGATTGACGGGGGGAGAATATTTGTGGCGGAGATATTGGTAAATAACATTTTGCACTGAATCGTTTACTGGGTTACTAAATGCAATAATATCACCAACTTGTCCATTCCAAAATCTATTAGGCATCAAAGAAGCAGAACCAATAAGTAAATCTCCAAAATTTTGGTGCCCATCCATTTGTCCAAAAAAAAGTTTCACTTGATTTAATGGAGAAAAATCATTATCATTTATTTGATTTAAATAAATATTGCTTTCAAATAGTGTTTTATTTGCATCAACTCTAATATCAGAAGATGTATTTATCCCATCACCCTGAATAATAATGGCAGGGAACTCAGTTGCATCAAGCTTTGTTAACAAGCCATTATAATATGGGAAATTTGTAACATCTGTATTCCAATTTAAAACAGCAAAGAGAGTTGAAATTAAAGCCGAATCTTGCAATTTATATGCTGAATTACCATCAAAGGAAAGTGTTGCGTGATTTAAAATAGGTGTTTGATAATAAGTTGTGCTTTCATATGGTTGCACTAATACCGCATCATTATTTTGAGAACTTAAATCGTATAATATGTTTCCTAATTCTGATATTGAATCTGGAGAATACCAAAACGCTACGTCTGAAAATGAAGCATGAGATAGTAAGTTTATATTAAATGTATCAGACACAATAAAATCTTGACAATAGTTATATGATGTTACATACCAACTATATATGCCTGCTGAAGGTAAAGTAACAGTGATACTATTTGAATCAGATAAATATGAAAAATCTTGGGAATCTGAAATTAGATGAAGTTCATAAGAAAAAGCATTATCCGAATTATTCCAAAAAAACTCTAATTCATTTTTAAACGTAAAAATATTGTTGGGCGGTGAAATTAGACTAAAACTTTGTGGATGAGGTAGAAATGAATTAATATCAATATTTTGTGTTAATGAATCAGAACAGCCATTTGCAGAAAAAGCAAGTAATTCAACTGCAACTTCCTCACTGGAAGAAAATGAATAAGTAGGATTTATTAAGGTCGAAGTACTTTCATTATTAAAGTTCCATAAATAAATGTTCTCATAACCTGAAACTGAATCCGACAAGTTTATAAAATTTAATTCCACATTAATACAAGCAGGATTAACTTCAAAAGCAGCTATAGGATTTGACTTAACAATGACATTTTTATTCACTGAAGAATAACAGCCCGCATCAGAAATAATAGTGAGATTAACATTATACACACCTTCATTAGGGAAAAGAAATACAGGATTCGAATCAATCGATGTCCCTAATCCGTCAAAATCCCAAGTATAGGAAGCAATCTGATCATTAGCTGCAGATGAAGCTGGTATGCTTGCATCTATAAAACTAGTTGAAGTATTAAAACATACCGTATCAAAATAAAAATCACATTCAGGACTTACTCCAACAACTGTAATATTGCAAGTATCTATACCAACACAACCATTATTATTAGTAATAGTTACAGAATATTCACCAGATGAATTAATTGTAATAATAGAATCATTTGAACCAGTAGACCAAACAAATAAATAGTCAGAAAAAGATTCGTATGGATACGATGTAGTTAGTGTGTTTCCAGCACAAAGAGACAAGTCAGGAATGTCAACCTTAAATGGAAAACTATCAAGTAAAACTTCAAAATTATTTGTAATATATGAACAACCATAGAGGTCTGAAACAGTTAAATTATATAAGCCTGCCTCAAATAATAATAAGGAATCGCCTGACGTTCCATCTGACCATAAAAAGTTAAAATCAGATGTTGATAATCCTGTAAATATAGTTAGCGAATCAAAAGCACAAAAACTCACATTACTAAGACTAATAATGGGAAACTCAACATAGATTGAATCATGCGATGTAAAACCGAAGATATCAGTTGCCGTAATGTGATATATACCAGTTTCACTTACTTTTATTATGGAATCGGTTGCACCTGTACTCCAGTTATAAGATACAAACCATGGTTGATAAGCATTTAAACTAGTGTCACAATATGTATCAGATATAATAATATCCTTACCTAAATTTACTAAAGGTGCGTATTTATTCCTTAAATAATCTATTGTTAAATTATTTATAGAATCACTTGGTGTTGTATTATAAAAAATTAATTCTGCAACGTTTCCATCCCAGTATCTCCCAGCTATGCCATTTGCTCCTCCTATGATTAATTCGGAAAAAAATGCAGACGTTAAACTTTTACCTGACACTATTTTGTAATCATTAAACGGAGCGAATTCTCGAGTTTGAATGCCGTCAATATAAATATTATTACCAAAAAAAGCCTTCCCAGCGTCGTTACGAAAAAGACTAGAAGAGTTGCTACCGTTACCAACAAAAATAAGCGAAGGATTAGTTACTGCATTTTTAGAAATTAAACCATTATAATTTGGGAAAAAGCTTTGACTTCCTGCCCAATTAAAAATTCCATAAGCCGCAGCTATTTCAACATTTGAAACTATAAAATAATCATTTATGCCATCAAATAATATCAAAGAATCAACATTTAAAACTGTATTGTTAAGTTTGCATATAGGATTATTTACAGTAGAAAGACTAATAGCATTGTTAGAATTGGCAGATAAATCTATCCAGGTATTTACAACCGAACCTGAAGATGAAACAACAGAATCAGAAAAAAAACAACCTGAAACATAATCGTTTACGTATGGAATAAACACACGCATTTCGATATTGTGATGACAAACCTCTATTGCATCGTCATATCCAATAACACTAATATAATATTTTCCCTGCCCAGGTAAAATAATTGCTTTTGATGACGCTAGAATATTATCTTCTTGGACTATAATATTTATTGAATTACTTTTTGCAATAACAATACTATAATTATCAGCATCAGTGCAAGTATTCCAACTTAATAATATAAGCGTATCCGATAAAACAGATTGATTTTTAGGGTATATGATACCAGTATTTTGGCTAAACCCCAAGAAGCTAAGCAGTAAAAATACAATTGATGTTATAGTTTTTTTTATAATCATCTTATTACAAAGCTAAGGTTTTTTTTGGTGTTTGTTTATAAACCAAAGTATTATACGAACAAATACAACAAATGTTATCTCACCAATAAGTTTCCACAGTCTTATTAAAATGCTAACAATACCAGCAAGTGCATTAGTGATTATTTCTTTTAACCCGATAATCATAACACCTTCGAGAACACCTATGCCTGATGGCGCAAAAACTGCTAACATACTAACTATAGCTGCAGCTGCATATAAACCAGTTACAAAAGGAAAATATATAAACGGCAAATCAGTTACTGAATTTATCAGGAAAAATATACCAAAACCTGTACAACACCATTTAAGAAGTTGTAATAGTATCAATTTTAGATAGAAAAAATAAGTAAACTGAGGTATAAAAGTTAACTCTTGTTTTTTTATGTATTTATAATATATTCTACTTATTTTTTTTACGAAAAAAGGATGAATAATTGTTAATAAAATTAGTGCAAATAAAATGATGAAAATGTAATAATCTTTTAAGAAATCAAATCTGATGAACATACTTGATATTAAGACCATAAAAGCTGAGCCAATTATTGAAATTATCATTTCAATAAAAAAAGCATAAGATACTTTTATTGCTGATAGACCTTTTTCTTTATAATTGATTATTCTGTATGCTATAACTCCTATTTTGCCTGGGACATACAATCCAAAATAGGAGATTGCCCAAATACGGAGATTCTCAATAAAGCTCATTCTATTGTCTATACCATTTATAATTTGATGATATACAACACTTGAAATAAAAAGCCATGTCCAAATAAAGATAATGGAAAATATAAAAGGGATAGGATCAAATGTGATTTTACTAAATTCTAAACTATTAAAGTTTTTTATTATAAATCTGCCTATAAAAAACAATACAGTGAGTAAGAGAACCCAGTTTATAATTTTGACAGCTTTATTTATTTTGAATTTTTTATTCATTTTGTTTAATGATTTTTGCAGGATTTCCTACTGCAATAGCATTATTTAATATCGTCTTTGTAACTACTGTACCTGCACCAATAACAACATTATCTCCGATAGAAACACCCGGTAAAATTGTTACGTTAGAACCAACCCAAACATTATCGCCAATAATGACTGGCTCACAAATATGCCCAAGTTTTCTTATGTTCTTA
>JAQVPT010000261.1 GCA_028701945.1 Bacteroidales bacterium | reverse complement strand
CGAAAACGACGAAATAGCCAAAAAATACGAACATTATAAGAAAAAACAAGAAGAGAGAAAAGCCCACAAAGAAAAATCTGAAGCAACAGAAGAAACCAATAAAATTCAGAAAATCGAATTTGTAAAAATTGACGAAGCCGCCATACATATTGGCAGCAAAGTATGCATACAAGGACAAGAAGTAATTGGTGAAGTTACTGATCTTGGCGAGAGAAACGCAGTCGTAATCTTTGGGAATATGTACTCAAGCATAGCAATAGAGAGACTGCAAAAAGTAAGTGAAGATGAATACAAAAAACAAAATCGTTCGGCAAAAGGATTACATTTTAATTACAACGAGAAAGTTCTAAACTTTAAACCATATATAGATGTTCGTGGAGAAAGAGTTGATGAGGCAATCGCAAAAATTACCGATCTTGTTGATGAGGCGATAATGCTTGGATTCAAAGAACTTAAAATACTGCATGGGAAAGGTAATGGAATACTTCGTAAAAACATACGCGACTTTTTACGCACAATTTCACAAATCCAAAACTGCTATGACGAAGATATTCGATTTGGAGGTGATGGAATTACTATTGTTAAGTTGAAATAAGCCTGAACAGTTTAAGGTTCACGCAATGTTAATGTCTGAACCTTTAGCTCGGCTAAGCCAATATGACTAATCGTTTTTTATCAATTTTACGCGAACAGAGAATCGTTTTCAGAGAACTGTTTATTGGCTTTTTTACATATATTGGCATACTTTTGGGGCTAATTACAGTTTAAACATAAAAAAAATGAAAAAAAATTATATTTTTTTGTTTCATTGTAAAAAATAAACTTATATTTGCAGTATTAATTATTATTTTAAATTTAGATTAAGATTATGAACAAAGGAACAGTAAAATTCTTTAACGAATCAAAAGGTTTTGGTTTTATTAAAGACGGTGAAACCGAAAAAGAGTATTTCGTACACGCAACAGGTTTAATCGACCAAGTAAAAGAAGATGATGAAGTAACTTTCGAACTTGCAGAAGGTCGTAAGGGGTTAAATGCAGTAAATGTTAAAAAAGCTTAATATAAGAATTGCATAACATCAGATCTTAAAAGCTTCGCAATTTGCGAAGCTTTTTTTTATTTGTGAACTAAATTTAATAACAGTATTTTTGTCAATCATTATAATAGCCACAGACAGTGAATTTTAAAGAACTTCGTATATCAACACCCATACTCAAAGCTTTGGATGACATGGAATTTGTTTATCCAACAAAAATTCAAGAAAAATGCTTCCGACGAATAACCGCTGGAGCTGACCTTGTAGGTATAGCACAGACAGGAACTGGAAAAACATTTGCATATCTTTTACCTATTTTAACCCAATTAGAGTACTCAACAGAAAAGCACCCGTCAATAATAATCATTGTACCCACCAGAGAGCTTGTAAAACAAGTTCACGAAGAAATTGAAAAACTAACAAAATATAAAAATGTTAGAATAAAATCTGTTATTGGCGGAAAAAACATTAATACACAAAAAATAGATATATATAGTGGCGGCTGCGATATTATAGTCGGTACTCCTGGCCGGTTATACGATATTGCAGTTACAGGCATGCTAAGGTTTAAAAACATTAAAAAACTTGTTATAGACGAAGTTGATGAAATGCTGAGTTTAGGTTTTAGACCTCAATTGGAACAGATTTTCGCAATGTTGCCAGAGAAACGTCAAAATCTGATGTTTTCGGCAACCCTTAGTGAGGATGTTAGAACTTTTATTATCAAGTATTTTTATCAACCCGAAGAAATAATAATAGAAAATACAAATTCGCCAGTAGAAAATATAGACCAATCCTTAATAAATGTCCCAAACTTTTTTACGAAAATTGAACTTTTAAACAAATTGCTTAGCGATAAAGAGGAGTTTTCAAAAGTCTTGATTTTTGCAAATAATAAAAAAGATGCTGACTTAATATTCGAGAACTTTTCGATTAAATATCCCGAAGAAATAGGTGTAATTCACTCAAACAAGTCTCAAAATTTTAGATTTAATTCTATTAAAAATTATGAGAAAAATAGTATCAGAATCCTAATTGCGACAGATATTGTTGCTAGAGGTCTTGATTTTACTGATGTTTCGCATGTAATAAGTATGAGCCCTCCCGAAAACCCATCAGATTATATTCATCGTATTGGTCGTACAGGTAGAGCCGACAAAAAAGGAAGCTCAATTTTATTATATACTCCTTTCGAAGAAGACTTGTTCCTACTTGTAAAAAAGAAAGCTGGAGGGAAATTGAAAAAAATAGAGTTTCCAACTGATGTTACAATATCAAATCTACTGACTGAAGATGAAAAACCAGGCTTAAAGCAAAAAAATTACATAAAAACACCAGATGTACGTAATTCACAGGGTGCTTTTCATGAAAAAAGTGAAAAAAGAAAAAAAATAAACTCTGGTGGATTACGCCAAAAATCAAATCGAAAAAAAATAAAAAGAAGCGGAAAAACTAAAAAAAAGTAAATAACTTCGTCATGCAACAGAATTTCAGTCGAAATGACTAATGAAAACAGTTCGCTGATTTTAGTTTTATACTTTTTTACTTAGTACTTGACAAAAAATCACATTTTTTACAAAGCAGCTTATTTAAAAAATCTAAAAAGCCTGGATAGGCTTAATGTTTGTAACCCCAGACAAGAATTTATTCGTAGTCTGGGGTTACAAATAAACGAGATGCTATTTTTGGCGTATATCTTTGCGATGACCAATTTTCTGGTCAGCAAAGATTATGACAAAAATTTTGTCATGTACTAAGACTTTTTTATCAATAAGTTTTTCCCAGATTTAGGTAATTTGCAACATTGAAAATCTTTTTTTGTTATCCCCACAATTAAAACAATAAGAATTTCCTTATTTTATTATGAATTGTTTTAATTATCTTTGATAATAATAAATAAACTATGAAAATTCATTTACGTAACAAATCCGAAACTGGTTTACCTCCTGGGAGTCTCGTTTTTTCAGGACATGAAAGAACTCATGAAGTTAAGATAGAGCTAATTAACTATTCGGCTGAAAACTTTACCGAAACAACTGTAGATACCGTTGACGATATTGATGTTTCGGATGATTCAAATAAGGTTTATTGGATAAATCTTAATGGAGTACACGAACCAGAAATTATTAAAAATATTGGAGAAAAATTTAATATTCACAAACTTGTTCTTGAAGATATTTTGAATACACATCAGCGCCCAAAAGTAGATTTTTATAATGAACATGCCTATGCGGTAATAAAAATGCTTATTTATGATAAAGACACAAAAAGTGTTGATTCAGAACAGGTTAGCATTGTTATGGGACAAAACTATCTAATTTCTTTTCAGGAAAAAAGCGGAGATGTGTTTGAGCCAATTAGAAATAGAATCAGAAACTCAGCAGGAAAAATTAGGACACTCGGAACAGATTATCTGCTTTATGCGATACTTGATATTATTGTTGATAATTATTTTCTTCTTCTCGAAAATCTTGGAGAAGAAGTCGAGAAATACGAAGCCGATCTTATTGCAAATGCCGATAAAGAAGTTTTAAATAGAATTTATTATCTTAAACGTGAAAATCTTTTGCTTCGAAATGCTGTTTGGCCAGTAAGAGAGCTTGTGTCTCGTTTTGAAAAGACCGACTCTGATCTAATAAAAAAGAAAAACATTATTTATTTTCGTGATTTATATGATCACACAATTCAAGTTATCGATAATGTTGAAATATATCGTGATCTCCTGTCAGGCTTAATTGAACTATATTATACCGGAACAAGTAATCGGACAAATGAGGTGATGAAAGTTCTTACAATTATTTCAACGATATTTATTCCACTGACTTTTATCGCGGGTATTTATGGAATGAATTTTAAATATATGCCCGAATTAGAATGGCACTACGCCTATTTCTGGATTTGGGGATTAATGATTGTGCTATTCGTTTTAATGATATGGTTTTTTAAAAGAAAAAAATGGCTCTGAAACGGTTTGTTATTCGCAAACTGAAAACAAACCGAGAACCGATAAACCGACAAACCGTTTATTTTTCCATATATGATATCGAAACTAATTCTAAACCAAGTTTTAAAGCATCTTCATTTTCGCTTAAAAACTCGCTATCACCCTGAATATTATAGTATTCATCTGGACAGTTAGTAATTAAATCAGGGTTTGGATAGCCGACAAATAACCTGTAATCATTAAATTTGTCATCAAGATCAGTAACAAATCCTTCATAATCCCAAGCGAGACCAAAAAATGTAAAAACTGATCCATTAATCTTTTGCAATTCTGGCAGACTCATTCCTAATTCTACGCCGACACGTGTAGGATAAACTTCGCCGCCGTCTTTGGCATCCTTACCATTATAGGTGTAGTTAGAATAAATGTTTTTAACAAATTCAACATCTTCCCAATCTTTATCTTCTCCCCAATACACAATTACGCTGTTTATGTTTTCAGGATTAACAATTGTTACATTGTATTCTATTGTTCCTTCTCCTTCGAAGCGAGTTGTTTTCTTAACATTTTCCTCACCAAAACAATCAACTATTTGTTCATGATTATCAAACTGCATAAAGTCTTCAAGATATTTTATCTCAATCTTTTTTGATTCAACTTTGTCTTTCTCTGTGTTTGCATTATTACACGACACTGCACCAACAAGCATTATTGCTGTTAAAATGTAAAATAGTTTTTTCATGTTTTCTTGTTTAATTTATAAGATTTACGACATTATTTATTTAGGCATTGTCTTATCAAAAACTTTACCAAACTTAGTTTTATAACAAGAATTATTTATTAACCTGACGGATATTAATTATGCATTATAATTAATGTCTTTATGATTGAAATATTTTTCATTCTTTCTTTCGCGCTATTTTTTTATAACTTCTTAATGTGATTTTCTACAATGTTTTTTAGTTGCTCTTGATTTTTGGGATAAAGTTTTTCTGATAAACCATATTTTAAATCCTCATCTGGTTTTTTTTCTGGGGAGCATGAGGGAAGATAAAATAATTCAATGTAATCTATATATTTTTCTTTTCATGCTTTATCTAGGTAGTAATACGAAAAATGATGGTTAATTAATTAATCACGAGCTAATAATAATTAAAAATGATTGGTGCAGAACTTTAACAGC
>JAQVPT010000260.1 GCA_028701945.1 Bacteroidales bacterium | reverse complement strand
AACCTCTGAATTTCATCTAATATTTATCCGTTACTTAACCGTTAATAACGACTAGCATTACACAACTGTTGTGAATAAAAGGTTTTAGTTCTTACTAATTTTACAATTATTTGCAAAAATCTATAATTTACAGTCAAAAACTCAAACGAAAATTTATCCGTTACTTAACCGTTAATAACGACTAGCCTTACACAACTGCTGTGAATAAAAGGTTTTAGTTCTCACTAATTTTACAATTATTTGCAAAAATCTATAATTTACAGTTAAAAACTCAAACGAAAATTTATCCGTTACTTAACCGTTAATAACGACTAGCATTACACAACTGCTGTGAATAAAAGGTTTTAGCTCCTGCGTATTTTACAAATGTTTATGAATAATGAAGATTTACACTTCTGATTTTTTTTCCCTTATTGGTGTTGTCACCAACAAATAACTTCCCTTTTTCCTTTCCTCCTCATTTGCTGCTGTCACCAACAGAGGGTCAAGAACCAAGTTTACTCAATCATCGCAGCTAAAACTATTTTTTTTGTAAAAGTGTCTGATAAGAAAACTTTGAGAACAAGGCTTGCGAATTCTGAAAATCAAGGAGTTTACTTTTGTAAATGCGATGTGCTGAGCAAAGTCGAACTTGTCGAAATAGGAGTTGAAGTGAGTGCTACGAAAAAATTCTGTGTAACTCTGTACAATAAGAACCGCAAAGAAAAGAAAACCACAAGGAACACAAGAAAAAAGGGAAAAGAAATCACAAGGCACACGAAGAAAAGCAAGAAGAAAAAAACAAATCGTTGCACTGAACGCAACCGAAGCAACTGTTTTCAGAATAAGCGTAACGCATTTATCGGAGTTTTAGCTGCACTGAGCTCGTAAACTCGGTTCTTGCTGACACTAATTAGTGTCTGTCAATAAAGTCAAGTGTCTGAGCTATAATGTTCGAGTTCAAGGCTTGCGAAGTATTGGTAATCAGGAGTTTACTCCGTCAGCTGCCGGATGACTGATTGCCAATGCAAGCATAACGCAGAAATCGGACATTATAGACGGACACTAATTAGTTCTTTAAACCAATATGTATATAATTCCGGATTAGTTTTAATGTCTTTTTTTACAAAATCCAATTTTTCCCATTTATAGTCCATTGCTTCTTTAGGATTAGGAATTGGTGTACCATTAAAAATGCCAGTATAAACATGGTCTATTTCGTTTTCAATAAGTTGATTGTCGAACTCTATTTTATAATGAAATGAGAACGCAAATTCAAGTTTACAATCAAAGCCCATCTCATGCAATAAGCGTTCATGCATATAAGTAGTAAAATCTATATTTTGTGGTAGATGACTGCAACAAGTATTAGTCCATAATCCTGGTGTATGGTATTTAGACAATGCTCTTTGTTGTAGAAGAATCTCAGATTTATCATTAAAAACTAAAATTGAAAACGCCCTGTGTAAAAGCCCCTGTCGATGAACCAACATTTTCTCCTCATAAGAAATAATGTTATCCTTATCATCAACTAAGGCGATTTTTTCGAGTCTATTCATTTTAAGCTTATTTTCCTAGCAATTTAAACATATTTCTTTTATAATCTTCAACACCTGGCTGGTCAAAAGGATTTACGCCTAACATATATCCGCTAATGCCACAAGCAAACTCGAAAAAGTACATTAAAAATCCGATATTATATTCGTCGATAAGATCAAGCTCAATTAATAAATTTGGTACTCCTCCGTCAACATGAGCCTGCAATGTTCCTTCAAAAGCTTTGCGATTAACATATTCCATGTCTTTGCCAGCAAGATAATTTAACTTGTCAAGATTTTCTGGAACTTCTGGAATTATGGGTGCATTTGAATTGTCGTTAACAAAAATTACCGTTTCAAACATGCTACGTTCGCCTTGTTGTATATACTGCCCCATCGAGTGAAGATCGGTTGTAAAAGAAACAGAAGCTGGAAAAATACCTTTATGTTCTTTACCTTCACTTTCTCCGTAAAGCTGTTTCCACCATTCGGCTATATAGTTAAGTTTTAGATTGTAATTTACCATCAGTTCAATTTTATATCCGGCTGCATAAAGTAAATTTCGCATGGCAGCATATCTTAATGCAGGATTTCCCGGACTTTTTTCAAGGCATAAATCTTGTGATATTGATGCACCTCTTAAAATTTCATCTATATCATATCCAGCAATAGCAACTGGTAATAGACCTACTGGAGTAAAAATTGAAAATCTACCACCAACATTATCAGGAATAACAAAATCTTTAAATCCTTCTTTATCAGCTAACTCTCGCAAAGCTCCTTTATCGGCATCTGTAATTGCAACAACTCGTTTCTGTATTGTTTCTTTGTCAAACCGATTTTTCATTTCAGCATACAATAAGCGAAAAGCAATAGCTGGTTCTGTTGTTGTCCCTGATTTAGAGATAACTACAAGTCCGAACTCCTTATCTTTAAGATATTCAATTAGTTCTGCATGATATTCTCCACTTAAAGTATGTCCTGCAAAGATAATCTCTGGTGTGGTTTTTTTAAACGACTCGGACAGTGATTCAATAACTGCTTTTGCTCCAAGATAAGAGCCACCAATACCAATAATAACAACTGCGTCAAGATTATGAAAAGCTTCGGCGGTTTCGTTAATCTCGGCTACATCCTCGACAGAATATGATTGTGGTAAGTTTATCCAACCTAGAAATTCATTGCCTGCACCAATTCCAGAGTTTAGCGTCTCCATTTGCATTAAGGCATAATCAAAAGATTTTGAGAAGGATTTTTCACCAGTAAATTTTATTGCATTTTCAATATTTAGTTTCATAATATGGATGTTTAATAATTATTTGTAAAAGTACAAAAACTTTGAATTGTATTGAAGATAAAGCGGAAAGATTTCATTTTTGTTGCAAGATAAGACACAGAGCAAAATTAGATGTAGAATTTATAGAGTTCGAAATTATCGTTGCCCTTGTAAAAAAAAATGACAGCAAAGTATGCAAGTCTAAAACGCAAAGCGTTGCATTGAGCCTTTGCATAGAAGCGTAGCCGAAGTAAGTCGAAATAGTAGTCGAAATGGACGCTATGGGAAGTCTGAAGACGCCGATTCCTGATTATCCAGTCTAATAACTAAAATCGCCAGGCACAATATGTGTTGAGTATTTTTTCAGTTCTCTATTCAACTGTTCAGACTTATTATCACTCAAGTAATTTAGCCTTTGGTAAAAATCCTTCCCATGATTTTTGTGATTTATATGACTCATTTCATGTAAAATCACATAATCGATTAAATGATCGGGTAATAACAAAAGTCTGCATGAAAGTCTTATTTCATTTTTTGTATTGCATGCTCCCCAACTTGTCGAAGCAGTTCCTATAACTACTTTTGAAGATGTGATATTATGTTTTTTACTTAAAGCTTGAAAGCGAATTGGTAAATAAAGACGTGCTTCAGCTAACATTAATTGCACAATACATTTTTTAATAAAAACCTGAACATCACTATTATCAAAATCGACTTTTAAGGGATTATATTTGAATAATAACTTATTTTCAGAAATAACACCACGAAGTACAGATTGAGCATCATACTCAAATTGAACTTCAGATGTTCGAGTTTTAAATATAGAATCTGGATTAAATGTTTTTAACGCTGAGTTTTGCGATAATAATTTTATTTTTTCTTTTATCCAATCAGTATTTTTAAGCACAAACTTCTCAGCCTCTTTATAAGACGACCGATATGGAATCGTAACCAGTATCCCTTTTTCTGGGTGAATTCGGAGTTTTAAATTCCTTGCATTAGATTTTTTACTTACAAGTACAGCCCCAATTCCTTGTACAGAAAGTAATTTTTGCATTATTTTTTAGATAATTCGCTTAATTTTTCAAAACATGTATTTGAAACGTCAAAAAAGTTATTGACAATATTGTTATATTTTTGTTTAACTTCTTTTCTGTCCATTCCTGCTGTTGACATGTTTACTTCACTAAAAGCAGCATCCCGATGTTGAATCACTTCATTTATTATTTCGCCAACTGGAGTATGGTCTTTATCTGGATTTATTTCAACATAAATTAAACAATCTGAAATAACTACATGCGTTAACCAATTAAGGTCTTTCTTTAATTCTCTTCTATTTGCCATAATATTTTTTTTACAAAAGTAAATTATTAATTCTAAGTTTCGATGTTTTTCTGCAATAATTGTAATATTATGGAAACAAAGGACTTCATATTATTTTGTTTAGAGAAACTATTTTTATTAGATTTGCAATTTACTTAACTAAATTTTACAATTATGAAAAGGAATTTGTTTATTATTATAGCTTTATCTTTAGTGATTTTTGCTTGTGGTTCAAAAGAAACTTCCACAACAGCACAAGATTATCATTCTACACTTATTGCAATACAAACTGATGTTGACAACGCTTTTGTTGACTTAATGGATGCTATTGACAACGGAGATGAGGCTGATATCCTCTCTACTCAAGAATATGCTGAAACTGTATTAGCAGATGCTTTAAAAGAAATAGAAGATATTGGCAAATTTGACGGCACTGATGAGTATAAAAAAGAAATGATTAGATTATTGTCGATGTATGAAGATATTTTGGAAAACGAACTCGCCGAAATTATTGATTATACAATATATTTTGATGATCTTACCGATGAAGAGTGGGAGTATTATTATTCGTTAAATGACAGTATGATGGATAAATATGAAAAAGCTCACGAAGAATTTGTCCAGTACCAAGATGCCTTCTCTGTAAAATGGGAATTTGCTTTAGGATAAAAAACTATTCTCGGTTCTCAGTTTTCTGTTGTTCTCATAAAGTTGTGATCCAGTTTTTCTGTGTTTTTGTGATCCAGTGATCCAGTAATCCAGTGATTCTGTATCTCCACATTAACTAATCCCCACATCTGTTATTTGTTCTTACTTCGAATGTTCGAATGTTCGATTGTTCTTACTTCAAAAGCATCTTGCTTTCAATAATCCTAAACGACACTGAATTAACCGATTACCGAAATTACCGAATACTTGTTCCTTTTGTTCTCACAAAGTTGTGATTCTGTAATCCAGTAATCCAGTGATTCTGTATCTCCACATTAACTAATCCACACATCTGTTATTTGTTCTTACTTCGAATGTTCGAATGTTCGATTGTTCTTATTTCAAAAGCATCTTG
>JAQVPT010000023.1 GCA_028701945.1 Bacteroidales bacterium | reverse complement strand
CTGTAAACTCGCTCATAAATGTAAAGTTTAGTAGATTCGACCTTCAGATAGAATAATATTAGCAAACTAAATATGCTATTACTCCTCTCATAAAGTCGTCTTGTTTTTTTGTTACCATAATTCTGTTCTTTGACCAGTAGATTTTTTTAGTCCACATTTATCTTTTTTTCTTTCATTTTAAATTCATTAGTTAGAAATGACACCTTACTAAGCAAAATTACCATATACTAATTTTAGATTTGTTACATTAGATTTAGAAAATGTTACGAGATTTTACTCTAAAGATAAGAAAATAACGCAATAAATTCTTATTGCTTTTATAATCAGACGTTTGTATTATTCGATTTGTACATACTTAAGTAGAGTAAGGATTGTTAATGTAATCAAGTATTCTGTAATTCAAAAACGCTTATTTTTTTTATAATCTTTTTAGCTTTTTATTGGCTTCTTTCAGATCGTCTTGATTATGTTGTAAAACTTTCTGCTCATTTGCTATTTCTGGTTCATAGCTCAATTTAAGATAAACCGAAAAATGATCTGAACCTATATAGTCAAGCAACTTAATGTCTGCGACTCGAAACTCTCTGCTGAGGAATATGTGATCTAAGGGCCAACGAAAAAATCTTTTTTTAGCATTAAAGGTTGCAAATAAACCTCTTCCAATTCTAGGGTCTAATAATCCGCTAATTTTTTGAAATAGTTTAGAAGTGTGAGACCAACCAACATCATTAAGATCGCCTGCTACGATTACAGGGATATTGGAATTTTTAACGCTTTTAGCAACAATAATTAGCTCGGCATCACGGGCTTTTGAACTTTTTGCCTCGCTTGGGATGGGTGGTTTAGGATGAATAAAATAACAATTAACTTTATCGCCTGCGGGTAAAGTAATTAATGGATTTATAGAAGGAACATTTTTTTCAACCAGAAACTTAAATTCTGTATTTTCTGTTTTCAACTTTGAATAAAGAAGCATCCCATAAGTGTTTTCTAAGGGAAGAAGAGCAGTATAAGGATAATCTTTTTCCAATGATTTTAATTCGTTTTTCCACCACTCATTGGTTTCAACAGCCAGTATTATGTCTGGGCTAAAACGTGTTAATTCCCGTAAACATTTTTCGCTATTTCGGTTTGTCATCAATACATTGCAGATCACTATGCTAAAATGATTTTCAGCATTATTATTATTTGCTCCCAGAACTTGGAGTTTGCTAAATTTAGTATATGGTAGTACTTTGTATAATTGGTAAATAATGGTAATTGATAATAAGCTCAAATAGGTGTAATCAAAGATATCCGCCTCAACTATTCCCATGCAATAAAGAATAAATGCTACAATCATAAAAGCAATCATCTGCAGCTTGGGATAATCGAATATTCTTATCCACCAATATTGAAAATGCAACAAAGATAAACCAGTAGATAGAATATTTGGTATGCCTATCAAAAATGAAAGAATAATCAATATATAATCTATAATCATAATATTATTAATAGTGGTTTTGCTGATTTAGGACAGTATATCATGATTTATTTGAAATATTATTTTCTGGTAACAAGAATATGAAAGTTGTTCCAATTCCAGGTTTTCCAATAACTGAAATGGTTCCTTGATGTATTTGAATAATCTTTTTGCAGATAGCTAATCCTATTCCTGTGCCTTCGTATTCATTTTTACCATGCAGACGTTGAAAGACTTCAAATATTCTGTCTTCATATTGCTGTTCAAAGCCAATACCATTATCGCTAATTGCTATTTCCCAATAGGGAGTGTTTTCTATTATTTGTCCATCAGGTTCGTTGAGGATTACTTTTTTAGCAGTTATTTTTATGAGTGGAAAAGTATCTTGTTTAGCATATTTTATAGAGTTGCTTATCAGATTTAGAAATAATTGGTGCATTTGCACTGGTATTGCATTTATGATGGGTAATTCTTGTGATTCAATGACCGCATTTTTTGCTAAAATAGATTCTTGAAGCGTTGATTTAACTTCGTTTAAAGTTTGATTCAAATCCGTTTTTTCAAAACTCATTTCGACATTATTGGTGCGAGAATAACTGAGAATAGAAGTAATTAAATTCTGCATTCTTTTTGCTGCTGCATTAATACGTTTGAAATAATCTTTTGCAGTATCAGATAAATTCTCTTCTTCTCGGTCAATAATACGTTTTGAGAAGCCTTGTATCTTTCTCAAAGGTTCTTGTAAATCATGGCTTGCTACATAATTGAATGAGGCAAGTTCTGCATTAATAGTTTCAAGTTCAATGTTTTTGGCTTCTAATTCTTTAGATGCCGCAATATCTTCACTTATGTCCTGCACCGTACCAATGAGTATATGATTGTCCCCCTCACAAGAAAAGACACCAACTGAACGGAAATATTTTATATTTCCTGTTTTGCTTATAATACGGTAAGGGGACTCAACTAAAGCTCCTTTTTGAAGAGTTTTCTCTCTATTAATATTTACCTGTTGCAAATCATCTGGATGTACGAACGATGTAAACTTTTCGATGGTGGGAATAAACTCTTGAGGTTCACAATCCAATAAACGGAATAAGTTATTAGAATATTCCAACACGTTGGTTTTTATATTCCATTTGTAACTACCTAATGTAGCAATCTTCTCAGCAATTTCAAAAGTTTGATTTTTTATTTGTAATTCTTGCGTCCGCTCCTTTACTTGTATTTCTAATTCTTTAGCAAAAGTTCTTTGCTCGGTTATATCGGTATTAGTTCCTATCCATCGTTCAATATTTCCAGCATCATCATTTACAGGATAAGCACGACTTAAAAACCAACGATATTCTCCGTCGTATCTACGCAGCGGAAAAGTTAGTTCAAAAGCTTCATTTTTTTTCCATGCTTCTTTTACAAACTTTCTAACTTTTTCTATATGATCTGGATGATGGACTTTTTCCCATCCTGAGCCTTGCATTTCTTCTAGTGTGCATCTTGTGTAATCATACCAGCGCTGATTATACCAATATATCAAGCCGTCAGAATTGGCTATCCAAGCAAGGTTTTGAATACTGTTAGCAAATATTCTTAATTGTTCTTCGGCTTTGGTTAATATTTCTGTAATTTTCTTTTGATCATCAATTTCAGTACTGGTACCTATCCAACCAGTAACGTCTCCCTCATTATTTTTTTGTGCAATGCCCCGCGTAATATGCCAACGATATTCACCACTATGATGACGAAGTCTCTTTTCAATTGTAAGATTTTCTCCTGTTTTAGCAATTTCATGCCATTGAGAAATTTCTCTTTCGAGATCAGCTGGAAAAACAATTTTGTGCCATCCTTCTCCTTCTAATTCCTCAAAAGTATAGCCTGTATAATCGAAAAAGAATTTATTAAAGAAAGTTTTTTTACCATCTGGGGTGGCCGTCCATATCATGTGAGGTATAGTTTCAGAAAGTGTTCTGAAGCGTTTTTCGCTGACTTCTATTTTTTGTTTAGCTTCTTGCAGGAGTTTGTTGCTCTCGGTTATTGTTATGCGTTCATTTGTTTCTTTTTGTAAGCGAAAAAAGAAAAATGTTATTACAACAATGGATAATAAAGAAAGTCCTAATAAAAAAACTGGAGTAATGGAGGCTGTGCGGTCTTTAAAGTTCGTGTTTTCAGTTAAAATTTCGTCCTCCTTTTCCAACATAAGCAAGATTTGCGATTTTACTTCGTCCATTTTAATCATACCACGTTGCATTGCCTCATTTGTAAGAGGATTGTGGAAATTGTTTTTTAAAATGACGACATTTGAATCCAGAATAGCATACCTTTCATGAACTATAGATTTTAATTTTTTAAAATTCTCCTGCTGCTGGTGGTTATTACCTATTAGTAATTCAAGAGTATCTAATATGCAATTACGATTTTTCGCTTCCAGCGTAAAAGATTTTAAATAAGCTGCATCACCAGTTAGTAAATAAGCACCTTGCTCAATTTCTGCATCTTTAAGATTAGAAAGTACTGTCTCAATGGTTTGTTTTACTTTGCTGATGCGTGTCATCTCTTCAACAGAGGCATTATATTGCAAAATTTTATTGTGCGAAATGAATGCAACTACAATCAATATCCCAGTGAGAATTATAAATAATAGGGTAGAATTACTTTTGGAAAGGTTTTTCATGCGTTATTAATACTAAAGAGTGAGTAAAAAATGTTCTTTATTAAAGCCTGAAGTATGGTATTGCCAATTTATATTAATTACTTTTTCTAAAATAGTTTTTAATTCTTCAAAGTCATTCGGTTTTCTAATGTAAATATTGGCACCTTTAACAAAGGTTTCTTCAATATCTGTTTCCAAGGCCGAAGTTGAATAAATTGCAATGGAGAGGTCTTTAAGTTTATGATTGCCTCTAATTTCTATTAAACATTCCATCCCGTCTTTACGAGGCATATTTAAGTCAAGGAAAAGAAGATTTGGCAGACGGGTGCTGGGATTATTAAGGTAATCCATTAATTCTACTCCATCGTTTACCATGTTTACCACTGTTTTTACTTTTACTTCTTCGATGGCATCTTTGAAAAACAGACGATCATCATCATCATCATCCGCTAGCAGTACGTGAAGTTCCTCGTGTTTCATTTTTTTTGGTTTAGTTTTTATTATTATTCAGAAGTAAAATTATTTTCTTTTCTCTTTTTTATAATGCGCTGAAATGCTGTGGGGGTTAATCCAGTAATTCTTTTAAATTCACTTGATAAGTGTGCTACGCTGCTGAAGTTTAGCTTCCATGATATTTCAGTAAGCGTTTCTTTCCCTTCTACTAGTTCTTCCTTGGCTCTTTCAATTTTTTGAAGAACAATAAAATTTTGAATGGAAGAAAAAGTTACTTCTGAAAAAACACTTGATATATAATTGTAACTTTTATGCAATTTTTCGGATAGATATACAGAAGTCTTTAAATTTGGATTTGCTTCTTCCACATAAACCATTTCAACAATTATGTCTTTAATTTTTTGAACAAAAATGTTTTTTGGATCGTCAATTATTTCAATTGCGTATTTGTTTAAGTTTATTTCTAACTCTTTATATCTTTCGGATGAAAGGGTTTCATTTATTTCTATCTCTCCTAATCCCGTTAATGTATAAGGTAATTGTATTTTATCCAATTGTTCTCGCAAAATTATTTTGCAAGAATTATTCATGTCATATCTTACGTGTAGTTTCATTTGTGGTAAATTAGTTTATCATTATTACTCGTTTTACCCAGAAAAAAATCATGTTGTTAAGAAATTGTTAAATAATAATAATTTATGTCCTCATTGTACTTTATTGACTATGCAATATTATGATTTTATTTTTAAACTGCAAATAGTTTCGATTAAATAATTTAGCGCAGATGTAATTTTATTCTGCAAGCGGTTTTGAAAGTAAATTCTAATAGCTTGGGGATTTCTAGTAATACTTGCCTCTAATAATACTTTAAAATGGATACCCAATCGCAAAGTTTAAAACGGGGTTTTTATAATCAAAAGACCATTCAGTAGGGGGATTTTTTAATGGTGCGGCTAAATCAAAGCGAATCACAAAGCCTTGCACATCTATGCGTAATCCAAAGCCAGTACCCACACCAAATTGATTGATAAAATCTGACGTAAATTTCCCGCCTATCACGCTTTCGTTCAAATTCCAAATATTTCCAGCATCGAAAAATAAAGCTCCTTTAAGAACAGAAATAATTGGAAAGCGATATTCTAAGTTAAATTCCAATCGAACATCTCCAGAACGGTCAAAGTGCATATTGTTATTGTCGATAGGATTATATGTGCCTGGACCGAGCCCGCGGATTTGAAACGCACGTACACTATGCGATCCACCTGAAAAATATTGCTTTACATAAGGTAATGTTTGCGAATTGCCATACGGAATACCGATACCACTAAAAATACGTCCGATAAGGATATGACCAGAATTATCGATATCATAATGGTAGCTAAAATCTACATCACCTTTTACATATTGCGAATAAGGTAAACCTAAGAAGCTCTTTATTGTATCCGAATTGTGGTGTTTTCCAAATAAACTAATTGTGTTGCCCGCAATCTCAAAATTAAACTTGAGATAAATTCGACCTTTTTTTTGAACCTCACTCAATTCGCTAAACGTAAATGAATAGGCAAGACCTGCAATAAACTGTTGTTCAAAACTGCGTTTGAGAAAAGGATTCTCGTTTAAAATTGAATTAAAAAGCGGACTTCTGTTGCCGAGTTGCACAAAATTTATGTTAATTGGATTCAATTGGTGGGTTACAAAACGGTTGGCGTTCCAAATATACTCAAACGAAGCAGAATAGGAGCTTAATGAATAAAGTTTGCTTCTTCGATAGTAGTCAATACCAATGCTCACTTTGGTTTTAGGAATGGCGTATTTGAAATATTTGTCAAAATTTCCAGGGAAAATTAAACGTGGAAAAATAAGTGAAAGGTTCATCCCTAACTGTAAACTGCTAGAACCACTGGTCTTGTTTCCAATTTGTTTTTCGTAGCCAAAATTCCCAGTCGCTGAAAAGTTTTCGCCACCTTTAAAAATATTACGATTAAGGTACGTAAGGCTAAAGTTTGGTCCTGTGAAATTGTTCGATTTTGATACTCCTTGCAGCTCAGCACGCATTAATCTTTTTGTCATAGGAGATAAAGAAATTGAGCCATTTAAATGTCGTATGCTCATACTGTCTTCTCCTGCAGCGATTTCTTTATATTTGATATTGACAAATTTATATGTTCCAATGGAAGAAATTCGCTGGCTTGTGTATTTTGACTTAATAGGGTCGTAAAGTTGTCCCGGTTTTAGTAAAACAAAAGGTCTCAGGCGATTTGGTTTGAAAAATATCTTGTTTTGAGTAAAAATCACACCATCAAGAGTTGTCGTGTCTTGTTGGATGTCTGCGGTGTCTTTTGAAACATTTGGATTAACCTTCACTTTATCTAAAACATAAGGCACTTTTGATTTTTGAGGCACACCTTTTTTTAACTTTAGATATAAATTGTAATGATTATTATTGTTCAGATTTGTGTCAACTTGAAAGATTATAAAACTAGGACTAAAATTGTAATAGCCTCGCTCTTTCAAATACTGGTCAATTCTGTCACGTTCGGCCTTAAATGCTCCCAAATCGTAACGGCTTTCATTTTTTAGAATTGTCTCGGAAAGCGTATTACGTAGTTCTTCATAAACAGGTAAAGAATCTAAATTTTCGATAGAGTCAACCTCAACCGTGTAGCTATTCAAACGATAGGGTTTTCCAATCACAACCGTATAATTAGTTTTTGCCGTTTTTGAGTTATTGTCTTTTTTTATAGATGATGAAATGGTACTGTGAAAAAAACCACTGTTTTGCAACCGGTTCTCCATTAAATCTTCGATGTTTTCTATGTTAACATCTGAGAAGTAAACTGGTTCTTCACCAATTTTTTTGTTTAAAAAACGAGCAATAAACCCCGGCTTTTCTTTTTGAGTTTTGTAGTAGTAATACAATCCAGGATAAAATCCTAAAATATTGGTGTTTGGTTCAGGATAGAGTAAACTTTGCAATTTTTTTTCCAAACTGGATTTATCATTGATTTTTACCGAATCTTGAAGGCTCACTTTCCCACCTCTGAAGAGAAACTCATCTTCTGGAACATATTTTTTAACACTGCAAGCATTTAGCATGAGCAAAGTCAAAACAGTAATAAAAATACGGTATTTAGTTAAGTTACTTTGCATTATTTTTTAGCTTTTATTATCCGTTTTATATTTCTTATCTTTTTTTTCTGTTGTCTTGTCAACTTTAGTGTCTTCATTTAATTCTTTTTCTATTGGCGGAGCAACTAATATATCTCTCCATTTATTGAACTGACGTTGGAAAATCAAAGAAATCCCATTCACAAATACCTGTCCATCAATGACATTTTCATATTCATTGTTTCGGAATCCTTTTAGACGCCAACGTCCGTCTTTGGTCAATAAATACTGAATACTAGCGTTTCCCACAACTGGATTTTCTTCTCCTGGATGTGCATCGCCTTCCACGTTTACGTTGCTACCAACTTGTACAATTAAACGGTCATCCAACAGTTTTTTTTGTGCGCTTACATTCAAATCCGTACGTTGTTGTACAGATTCTCCTTGGTAATCGGTAAAACTATTTAACTCAAAATCAAGCTCAACACCTGTATTCCCCATTAATTTAGCCGAAAAAGCGTTAAGTTGGTCAGACAATACTTGGTTCACATTTTTTCTGACAATACTTGCAGCTCCACCATTACTACCATCAGAACCGGAATTTGGATAAAATTTCTTCAATACCAAAAGTGAAAACACTTGTTTACTTAGTTCGTCTTCTTCACTATTTAACTGCTTGATGCGAGCATAAACAGTACCGTCAATTGCTCCGCGTGAATCTTCTGGCATATCCAAACGAAATTCCAATTCTGGTTGGTCTAATTCTCCTTTGACGGTTAGGAATACAAAGAACGGTAATGTCTGACGGTATTTGTTTTTTACTTCTTCACTTGCACCTGAAGTTTGTGAAGCCATCAAAGCTGAAGCTGATGTTTCTAGCGAGTATTTTGCTGTTACACTTAAATCAGCATCCATTAAGTCGCCTCGCCAAGTAACAGAACTTCCCGCTTCTAATTCAAATTTGCGTTTCACTAGGTTATAAAGGCTGAGATTATAATGTCCGTCATTAATATCGTAGCGTCCGCTCAATGTCATTCGTCCATTTTTTGCGATATTGAAATCTAAAGCACCTACTCCTGAAATTCTCAAATCGTCCTGAGTATTCGGGTCAATAATCACGTTAAAGGCAGCACCTTTATCAATAATTAATCTCGCATGCAATTCTATGCCGCTAAAATTTGCAATAAAAGTTGAGTCATCTGTTCTTGTGAGGATATTGTCTGGGTCTTCCTTATTTACAAATTCTACAATGCCGTCTCGTTTTTCTAATTTGGCTTGAGATTCAGGAATAGCATAAGTGAAATCTGTATTTTCGTTGATGCCAATGTTTAAATCAATTTTTGGAAAACTCAGTTTGCCTTTAATGGTGCCGTCCATATCAAAATTTACCTTCCCATAGTATAAATCATTGTCTTCTTTTGTCGAATTCAAAGCTTGGAAATTTTGTCCATTAACACTCAAATCAAATTCGGGATCAGAGAGCTTTTCTGTTGAAATAGAACCATTTATAGTAAATGTATTATTTTGTTCATCTTCTATTGAGAAATGGTTTAAAGTAA
Organism: Bacteroidales bacterium; assembly: GCA_028701945.1. Taxonomy (GTDB): domain Bacteria; phylum Bacteroidota; class Bacteroidia; order Bacteroidales; family ML635J-15; genus Bact-19. The sequence continues at coordinate 11,310 of JAQVPT010000023.1, read as the reverse complement.
TGTATGCATTATCGATTTTTATTTTGTCGTTAGACAAACGGAATTTTGAATTCAGTTGACTAATGTTAAAAACAGCGTCTTTAAACTGCAAATATCCTTCATATTTTGGGGAATTCGCATTGCCCTGAATCACCATTTCTCCTGATATTTCTCCCGAAGCGTCTTGCAAACTTTCGCCTGTAAGATTGGCAATGGTTTTCATGCCAATTTTGTTCAAGTCCAAATTAAAATTGAGTCCAGAACTTATGTTTTGAGAGTTGTAATCGCCTTTTATCGCCAAGTCGATATCATCTCCTATGAGACCCAGATCTAAATTGTAATTGTTCCCATTTTTAGATTTAGCTTTTAACGTCAGTTTCCCCAAAGGTGTTTTTAAAGCGGTCAAATTCTCAATACTGAAATCAGCAATTAATCCAAATTTTTCTAGCGGATTTACAACAACTATATTACCTTGCAAATCTCCCGATGCTAATAAATTATCTTTGTTGAAGAGCGTCAAAAGGTTATCGAGTTTGAAGTTTTTAAATCCAATGCCAATATTGTTCGGCGTGGTTTCCATCAAGTCATTTGCAATTTTAATGCTTTGCCCATTTCGGCTCAGTACAAAATTTTGTGCTGTAATTTTTTTGTCGTGAATACTAATTTGATTGTCCGCAGGAATTGACCATGTTTCGCCTTGGAAAATGAGTTTGTTAGGGTCAAAGTGTATTTTTAAATTTGAAATTTTTCCCGAGATTTCAGTCCTAACAAAATACGTTTCTTTCTCACCATCAAACGCATTGAAGTTTAAGTTTAAAATTCCATTTTTCAAATCTCCGTCAAAAAATGTGCGGTTCATCACAAAAGGCTCTGCATTAATCTTAGCAAAACCTAATTTAAACTTTGCTTCTTTTTCTGTGGAATTAAAATCCATTTGTAAACTATCTATGGTTTTATTTGCATAATCTATGTAGGGAAGATTAATATTGGCTTTTAAGGTTTTCTTTTTTTGATTGAAATCTACGTTTATATTGAGGGGATCCATAGTTTTGATATCGGGTACCAAAAAATCGGTTATCAATTTTGTTTCTGAAAATGTCATATCCATCTTCAATTGCACAGGATTGCTAAAGGAGTCGGCGTGTTCTACGTAATCAGAAAAATAACCTGTTAAATGATGTTGAATGGCAGTGGTTATGTTATCGATACCTGCATTTGCTCGTATCTTACCATTGAGAAAATCACTGCTGATATCCAGAGCTGTGCTGTCTTTTGTTGCATTAGCGGTCAAATCTACAGTACCCAGATAGAAGGTTTTCTCATCGTAAATTGCCACGCCCTCCGAAAAATGACTGTCAAAATCAAATATTTCTGCATTACCTTTAAAATTTGCATTTATAATCAATTGGGTTTTAATTTGCTTCTCTGTCAAGCCTAAAGCATATAAATCGGCACCATTCAGATTTATATTCGCCGAGATTTTTGGCGAAATCGAGTCGAGTTGGATTCGAGAGTCCACAATTAAATCTAAATTTTCATCTTGATATTTAAGGGTGATAAATCCTTTGCCTTCATTTAATTCCCCGTCAAGTTTAAGAGCGGAAAAATCGTATCCATTAAATTCAAGTTTTGAAAAATCTGAAACTAATTGAGCGTTCAAATCATTCATATTTTTGCCATTTCCTTTAGCTTTTATTTCGAAAGCAATCGTTCCGATATCTGGGTTATTCAGAATTTCTCCGAGTTTAAGATCAATCGCTTCAACATCGGCAGAAAAGGATATTTCATCTTGTTGCTTAAATTGTCCATCAATTTTTATTTTTCCTTCTGGAATGGTAAGTTGAATTTTAGTTTGAAAATCATCTAATTTGCCTTTTAGTTGGCTTTCTATTAGTATGGTTTTGGGGATGGAAATGCCTAAATCCTTCTCGGAAACGAAATTTGCCAAATCTGATTGAGTTGAATAGAAAGTAAAGTTATCTATGTTTGCTATGAATTTATCAAAATCCGTCAGATTAATTAGCTCTCCATGTGTTTTGATTGAGGTATTTTGTCCCCAATTCACCAAAAATTCGGTCAGATTTAATTTGGATATTGTTCCGTTGGCATTAATTTGACCAGAGAATTTATATTTGGCAAGTTTTTTAAGGTATTCGTTTCCTCTGAGTTCTGGTTGAAATTCAAATAAATCGTTTATATCAATGATAAAATGCTTTAAATCCATTGTCAAATCAGAGTCTTCGGGTTTCTCAATAAATTGCTGTATTGTAGCAAATTGAGTTTTTAAGTCGGCATTAATTATGCTATTTCCTGTTATTAAAACTAAATCATCAACCGAAAATACGGTAGAGTCAACCATTGTGGAAAAAGCCAGTTTTTTCAATGTTAAACCGCTACTCTCGTGAAAAGTAAAGTTTTTAAGATGAAATTTTGCTGATTTGTTTTTGGAAAGCACAATGTCAGTTGCTATAAAATTGAAATCGGTTAAATCAATGTAGTCTGGATTAAAAGTATCCATTTCTTGTGGTATCTCACCAACTTGATAGTGCAAATGATTGTTCTGCAAATCAATAGATTCAACATTGATATTCCAATTTGGCCAGATAAAAGGTTCGATACTTTCAGGTGTTGTTGGTTTACTCTCGGGTTTCGTTATAGCTTTTTTTTGTGCATTCGATTTTATCTGAATACTCGAATTGTTCAAAATAAAATTACTAACTAGAATGTCTTGCAAGGCTAAATCAGCTTTGGGTACTTTTAATTCCAAATCGGCTAAATTAAAATCGGCTTCAATGCTATCTACTTCCGAATTATAATGTACAATGACGTTTTTAATTTTTAAATTGTAGAGGCCTAAGTAGGGTAGGGTTGTCTCAGATGCATCTGAAGGAGGACTTGCTTTAGTTTGAACATAATTCGCTTTTGTGTTTTGCAAAGACATCTCAGAAACTTGAAATTTCATCTTTTTTAAGTCGAAATTTTTCCCCTCAACATGAAATTTCCCTAATTCAATATTAGCTTTTGTGCCACTAACTGCATCATCAAAATTTAAATCAAAATCGGAAAGCTCGATTGACCCAATAAAAATTTTTGGCGGTTCGTTACTCGGTTCGTCGGTTTTTGTTGTAGTGGTGTCGGATGTAAAAGCATCAATCAAAAATTGAAAATTAAAACCCTCAATTGTATCTTTGCGAACGATATTGGCACGAAGTCCTGTCCATTGTAGGTTATCAATCGAAATAGGATTGCCCCAGATAATTGGCCACAGCGGAATCTCAACTTGTAACTTTTCGGAATAAATGAGCGTGTCTCCCTTTTGATCCTCTAAATGTAAACCTTGCAAATTAATATCACCCGAAAACGTGATGAATAATTTTTTTATGGATACTTTAGTGTGAGTTTTCGCAGAAATATAGTTTGTGAGTTTGCCAACAATAATATTTTGCCCCCAAGGACTGCGTACAAAAAGGACTATTGATATAAAAAGAACAATCAGGCTAAGAGTAATCCAACCCAAAATTCGTAAAATGCGTTTCCACCAAATGGATTTATTCTTTCTTTTCTTTTTGTCTTTATCTTCCATGTATTCGGTTGACTTTTATGAATTAATAACAGTCAAATCTAATCTTTGTTTTATTTTTAATCTTTGTTTGTCGGCGAGCGGTTGCTGCTTATCTTCAGATGAGGGAGTTAGTTTTCTCTCCTTAAAAGGTGTTGTCATGTTTAAAATTTAATCTATAATTATTAAACAAAGATATGTTTTTACATATTGAGAAGTGTTATAATATTCGCCGAATGTTTTACATAAATCTCACATATTGGAATTTAAACAACTTAGAGTAAATGATTAGAAGTGTGGTCTGTAAGTGATAGATTTTCAGTAAGTTATGATTTGTGTTTTGTACATAGATTGGCTTCCAGCGTTAAAATAGCTATTGTAAAATTGAAAACAAAACCTTGTGGCAAAGTGTTATGCGATTTATGCTCACAATTAATCATGAGTAAGTATGTCCTTACCAATTTACTATATTTCATAAAAAATAGAGCCCATTTTATGATAAATTAAAAACTCAGTATAAACATTACATTTATACTGAGTCATGTAAACCGTGAGGGTTTTACTTATTAAATCCTGAATTATTTATTTCCCATTAATCTCATCTAATATTTCTTGAATGTCATCTTGACATCCTCCGCAAACAGTACCTGCATCAGTAGCTTCGCCAACTTCTTCGACTGTTTTATAATGGCTTTTACTAAAAGTCATACGACTCTATAATTATATTAATGGTAAAGCTGTGGTGTAAAATGATGAAGAAAGAGCTTAAAATCCAGGCTAACTTACAAATAAAACTTAGCAATTTTTTTAAATCCCATAAAAAATAACAATCGTAACTTTGTATAGCGTAACCAATCAACATAATCTGCTATCTTTTACGGAATGAGCAAGCCCTAATTACTTATCTTTTTTTATCTTCTGATTTGTCCAGCCATTTAGAATTCTAAAATATTGTTTTGATAATAGTTATGGGCAAATTTTACGTAGTTTATATTGCTACGAAACCCAAATTTAGCATCAGATCATAGTTAGCATAATTATTTTGTCAATTACATTTTGTGAAAGTTGACATTTAACATTTTTTATTCTTTTATTCTTAATACTTTTGCAAATTGATAAATACTAAAACATTAGTACTAATGCAAAATACACAAGCTTACATTGATTTACTAAAATCTGAAGTTATTCCGGCTCTTGGTTGTACCGAGCCAATTGCTGTTGCATTAGCAGTGGCAAAGGCACGCGAGGTATTAGGCGAAGAACCACGACACGTTAAACTATTAGTAAGCGCCAATATCTGTAAAAATGGTATGGGGGTTGGCATACCGAGTACAGGTACCATTGGGTTACCCATAGCAGCTGCGTTAGGTGCAGTTTACGGTAATTCATCCGATTGCCTTGAAGTTTTAAATGGACTTGATAATAAGGCAGTTAACAAAGCTAAGGAGTTGGTTCGTGAAAATAGAGTAAATGTAGGAATAAAGAAAGATGCAGAGAAACTTTATATAGAGGCAATTTGCTATGGAACTAATGATAATAAATCGAAAGCAATTATAACTACAAGACATTCAAATATTTCGAGAATTGAGTTTAACGACGAGGCGCTCGAGTGTAGCACTGAAATAAAAACTAGTGAGAATGAAAATACAGGAAGTATTAACAAGGTAGTTGTTCCACTTTCAGTTAGCAGTATTTTCACATTTGCAACTACTGTTCCATACAACCAGATTAAGTTTATTCACAAAACCGTTGATTACAACTACGCTATAGCTCAAGAAGGCCTGCTGAATGATTACGGGCTAATGGTTGGTAAAAAGCTTAAGGAGTTTGTTGATAGGGGTATTCTGTCAGACGATATTATGAATCAAGCCATGTCGCTCACAGCTGCGGCTAGTGATGCACGAATGGCGGGTTCGATTTTACCAGTTATGAGCAATTCGGGAAGTGGAAACCAGGGTTTGACAGCTACTTTACCTGTATATTCAGTTGCTAAACGATTAAACTCCAATAACGAGCAAATCGCCCGTGCTTTAGTGCTATCTCACTTAATTTCTATTCACATTAAAATGTATTTGGGCCGTTTATCAGCTCTTTGTGGCTGCATAGTGGCTGCTGCCGGTTCAGGATGTGGCGTTTGCTATCTAATGGGGGGAGGAGAAAAGGAAATGGAGTACACAATTAAGAACATGATTGGCAACGTCACTGGGATGATTTGCGATGGAGCAAAAGCTGGATGTGCACTAAAAGTTAGCTCAGGTGTTGGTTCTGCTATTCAAGCTGCGCTGCTTGCTCTTGAAGGTGTAGTTATCTCTTCTAACGACGGAATAATTGAAGATGATGTAGAGAAAACGATACGAAATTTAGGCGAAATAGGATCTAAGGGTATGACCCAAACTGACGATTTGCTTCTACAGATTATGGTGTCGAAAAAATAGCTGGGCAAGTGTTGCAACATCTTTGAAATGATTCTACCATTAACGACAAAGCCCTCAACGAAGTATTAAATATTCTTATACTTTTAATTTTGCTGCCTGTTCTTTAAGAATTTCGATTTTTGCTTCTGCATATGACTGTTTTTTACGTTCAATTTCGAAAGATGTTATCAAAGTCAGTTATCAAGAAAAAAATGACGAACTAGAAAAATTAAAAACTGAAGTCAAAAAGAAATTGGAAGAATATAAAGAAGCTGGAAAAGATAAGTGGGAATCTTTTACGCTCGCATTTAATCATGATATGGATGTGCTAAATGGTGCACTAATCAATTTTTCACATCCCATAAAAAACAGAAAGTATTTTCTGATAAATTAAAAACTCAGTATAAACATTACATTTATACTGAGTCATGTAAACCGTGAGGGTTTTAATTGTTAGCCCTAAATTAGTTATTTTCCATTTACCTCATCTAATATGTCTTGGATATCATCTTGACATCCGCCACAAACTGTTCCAGCATCGGTAGCATCACCCACCTCTTCGACTGTTTTAAGTCCTTGTTCTTTAATTGCTTTTACTATTGTACTTTTATATACCTCCATGCAATTGCAAATTATTTCATCTCCGTTCATAATAATATATTTTTTAGTTTAATTCAAAAATTTTCATGTCCTCTTCAACTGTTTTTATTGTTTGAACACCAAACAAATCTTGTACAGTTTTTAATAAATTTGGTGTTAACCAAGCTGGTAATGTTGGTCCTACGTGTGTGTCTTTAATTCCAAGATATAATAGAGCCAAATGTACAATAACGGCTTTTTGTTCGTACCAAGCAATATTAAATACTATCGGAAGTTTATTGATGTCGTCAAGTTTTAGTACCTCTTTTAGTTTAAGAGCTACAACTGCCCATGAGTAACTATCGTTACATTGTCCTGCATCAAGCACTCGTGGAATTCCATTGATATCACCTAATTTTAATTTGTTATATCTGTATTTTGCACATCCCGAAGTTAATATTACTGTATCTTTTGGTAATTGTTTTGCAAATTCGGTATAATACTCACGAGTTTTTTGACGAGCATCGCAACCTGACATTACTACCATTCTTTTGATTGCCCCTGAATTTACTGCATCCAGAATTTTATCGGCAAGGGCAAGTACTTGATTATGAGCAAAACCAATTGTTATTTCACCACTTTCTATTTCGGTTGGTGCTGGACATGTTTTTGCCATTTCAATAATATCTGTAAAGTCCTTGTGTCCGTTGGCTAAAATTTTGGTAACCTTTTTCCAACCCGGCATTCCTGTAGCACCTGTTGTGAATACTCTGTCGTTATAAGTTGCACTTTTACGAGGTGGTACCAAACAATTTGTAGTAAACAAAATGGGTCCGTTAAATGTTTCGAATTCTTCTAATTGACGGTGCCATGCGTTTCCGTAGTTTCCTACTAAATGTTTATATTTTTTTAAATTAGGATAAGCATTTGCAGGTAGCATTTCGGAGTGCGTGTAAATGTCAATTCCTTTGCCTTCGGTTTGTATTAATAGTTGCTCTAAATCTTGTAAGTCGTGTCCAGTAATTAGAATTCCAGGATTTTTACCTACACCAATTTTAACGTTTGTCATTTCTGGATTTCCATAAACCGTAGTATTTGCTTTATCTAACAAAGCCATTACTTTTACACCATATTCTCCAGTGCGGACTACCCAGTTTAAGGCATCTTTTAATTCGATTGGTTTGGTAATCATCACCAAACTATCTTCCATAAAGTTATAGATTTCTTGCTCTTCAAATCCTAAATTAAAAGCATGTTCGGCATAGGCAGATACACCTTTAATACCAAATAAAACGTATTGTTTTAGTCCACGTACGTCTTCGTTAGTATCGTAAGTTAGTGTGCCAACTTCTTTTGCTTTCTCGTGAAACTCCGCAACAGTTTTGCCATTCCAAGTAATTGACGGATGTTTTTCGTTAATGCTTACTTTTGATTTTAATTCATCACGATAATTATTACAGTCTTTGATTGCTTGAATAAGTGATTCATCATCAAAATTTGCATTAGTGATTGTCATAAACAAACAATTTGTGATGTGTTTACTTGCAGCGTTTGTGTCGATGCCATTTTTTCTTGCTTCGATAGTTACATACGAAAGTCCTTGACATGCAAACATTAACAAATCTTGAATGTTAGCGGTTTCTTCGGTTTTACCACAAACCCCTTTAATAGTACAGCCCGTGTTTTTGACTGTTTCTTGACATTGATTACAAAACATACTCATATTTTACAGTTTTTGTTAGTTATTAAGTTTTTAATTAGTTCTGAAAGCCTGTTTCTGGATTTTTTTCTCCAAATTTCTCAGTAATAACGCTAAGAATTTCGTTTCGATTTTTCCCTTTTTTTTCTAATTCTTTAATAATATTATAGGATCTAAAAAGTGTTGATTGAGCTAATTCGGAAGAGAAATGTCCTATTCCTTGATTCCAAATAATTAGTGCAAATAATTCGTCTAATTCTTCAACTGTTACTCCGAGATAATATGCTTTTATAAGTTCTCGGGTTGCTTGCCTTATTCTCCCAGCTCCAACTGCATTTGCAAGCGATAGCAATAGTTTAGTTTTGTTTTCAATAGCCGGGTTTTCTTTATTCCAAATTTCATCCCAAAAATTAACCGTTATATCAGCAATTTTTGGATCAATATCAGCATATTTCGTCATAACAATAGGCTTAAACGGCAATTCCTTGTCATCCTTCTCTATTTCTTCTTTTCTGTAAAAGTAAGCGTAATACTCATCTTTTGCCTTTTTTTCGGTATAATACTCGAAACCTAAATTTCTCATTGAGTTATACAAAGGTATTGGCTCAAAATTTTGAATAATAATAATACCATTCCCTTTAGAAATATCTTTAGCTTTTTTAATAATTGCTAATAAAAAGTTGCCTTTTAGAGGTCTAACATCAAATTTTTCAAAATTGTCTTTGCTTTTCAGCCATTCTTTATCCATTTCTTCTTTCAATTTAACAGGCGTTTTTTATTTTAATTTAAAGAAACGCATTGTATTATTAGTAAATCACTAATGTTTTGTGTTTTCAGTTTCAAATATAGTAATATGTTTCGATAGTTTTATAATAAACTTAATTTTTCTTCAATAATTAAGTTTGTTTTAACATTCCACTGTTTAACAAGTTCTTTTGGTTAATGTTTTTTTGTTAGTTTTTTTATTTCTTGGTGGATGTTTTTTTTATTCTTGGGTTATTGCCTGTCATAGAGTTGCTGACACAGAACTCTACTTCAGTTACTCGAAGTAGGAAGAATTTCTGACACAGAACTCTACTTCAGTTACTCGAAGTGGGGATGACACAGAACTCTACTTCGAGTTACTCGAAGTAGGGATTTGTGGGGCAAATCTTAAAATGTCAAAACCTTGTCGCTATCAACCACCCATTCTGCTAATTCGCCCATTGTTGATTTTTTTGCTCCGTCAAAATATGGATGATTTATATATATCCCACAGCGTGCCATACAAGTTCCACAAACTTTTACAGGTACTCCATTTGCTATTAAGTCTTTTAGCATTTGTGTTAAATCTTGGTCGTAACTTTCTGGTGCTTTACATGCATCTCGTGCCATATCAACTGAATCGTTCATCAGAAAGATTCTAACTTCTTGACCACTTTTCCTAAGTGTCTCGGCTAACCTTAATCCGTTCCATGTAATATCTGTGTTATCATAAGGCTCACGATTAAAAATAATTAGTATTTTCATTATTTTACGTATTTTATAATTATTTCTAACAAAAATAGGTTTTTTTTCTGATTTCACGTAAAAATAGCATATTATTATCAGGGCAAACGCATTCTTTTATCGTAAAAGGTCTTGTGTCACGGTTTTTGAGTTGTGCAAAAGCTCCAAAAATATACGAGGCTCAAAATGTTTGTGCAATTCGTTGTGATTGCAGCACTACAAAAGTATGAGTTGGTCCTGATGTTATTATAAATTATTGAGAGTAGTTTAGTGCTGTTCCCGTTAATTTAAGTTGTGCTAATAATATGTCTTCACGGGAATTTGAGGATGCGATTCGCAGTGTTGTATCAAAAAGTTTTGAAGATGGTAAATTTGCTTATGATAACTCAAAATATCATAAAGAACATGACTTATTTCAATTTTAAATCGACTATTGAAGAACTTGATGAGTTTTTTGATTGTGAGTGCATAACTCGGCTGTTTTTCATTATGGTATTAGATTAGTAATGTCATGAATGTATTTAGAATTGTCTTAAAATTTCAAATGGCAATTGATTATAACGTGTACTTACAACTTTTTCAAGAATTATAAAGTTGGTTGCTATAATTTTTATGTGTTGTAATGAAAAAATAATTGCTAAATGTGTAGAAAACATTCATAATTTATTCTAATTTTGGGAAATATCGTATAGTTTAGGCATAAATATATGAGTTAGCGGTTATTAAAAGAAAATCAACAGTATCCAATTATTAACCATAAAAATATGAAATTATGAAAAGGATGTTATTAACTATTGTGGCAATTATGACAACATTAAGCCTTCTATTTGCCCAAAATGACACATTAAATGTGATTTTTGAATTTAATTCTCCAACATCAAATCCATGGGGGTTGACGTTTGATGGCACGGATTTTTGGGTTAGTGACCATATTAGTGGAATGATTTATAAATCTAATCCAACAGGTCAAACAGTTGATTCAATTGAAGTAATGTTCTCAATGATTACGGGAATATCATTCGTAAATGATACTTTATGGGCTTTAAATACAACAATAGTTAGCGACACTATAATAAACACATTAACTTATCCTGTTTATTCTTTATACAAAATCGATAAAACGAATGGAATCAAAATTGATTCAATAGAAATAATTAGTCCTGTAACAAATTTACAATCTGGCGACTTATGGGGATTAGAATTTTACAATGAAAAATTTTATATTTCATATAACGGAGGTTATGGACCTTGTTTAATTGAACTTGAAAGAAATGGCACATATTCAAATTTATGTTGTACACATTTAGTCGGTATGACAGTTGCTTATGATTCTATTTGGGCAATTGGGTATGGAGGAGATATTATTACTGTAACAAACGGGTATGATGACAATTGGAAATATAGAATTGTTTGTAATGCAACTGATTTAGCTTATGATGGTGAAAACTTTTGGGTTATTGATACATCTGACAATAAAATTAAAAAGATGGAGGGGGTAACAACAACAATTAATAATTTGAATGAGAATGATGATTTTTATATTTTGCCAAATCCAGCAACAGATTATATTTTAATAACGGGTAAAAACAATA
>JAQVPT010000259.1 GCA_028701945.1 Bacteroidales bacterium | reverse complement strand
TGGAAGTTGGTACATCCGTAGAAATTTTCTACATTTGTGATTAGACATGAAGAGCCGTATGACAGGAGACTGTCACGTACGGTTCCGTGAGAGGAAAGGGGTGTAAGTCCTCTTTCCGACTCGACTACAAACAATTCAAAAAAAACTTGCATTTCAAATTATTTGTACGTATATTTGTACAATATTACGTACCATAAACAATAAAATTATGTTAACTGCATCAATATCTGACTTTAGAAGAGATATAAAAAGATATCTTGACAAAGTCTCTGACAATTTTGAAACTTTGATAATAAATCGAGGTAATGATCGAGGAGTCGTTATAATATCATTATCTGAATATAACTCCTTACAGACAACTAATCATGAATTGTCTAGCAAAGCAAATCAAGCACGATTAGATTCTGCAATTGAAAAATTGTCAAATGGAAATTCATTTTCAAAAGATCTTATTGAAGAATGAAATATACTTTTGTTGATGAATCCTGGGAAGACTATTTATATTGGCAACAGACCAATATAAAATATTTCGAAAAAATTAATAGACTTCTTAAAGACATTTCATGTCAACCATTTACAGGCATTGGTAAACCAGAACCTTTAAAATTCCATTATGCAGGTTATTGGTCAACACGTATTGATGGAGAACATCGATTGATTTATAAAGTTAAAGATGATGAAATCCAAATCGTTAAATGCAGATTTCATTACGACTAGTTAAACGTAAAATGAACAGTGCATAACAGCACATTAGTATAATACAGAGTCTATCCGAAACTTTGAAATTAATTTGCTACAATAAAGCAAAAGAGAATAAAAACCAAGCACACAAAACAGCATATTTGCAAAAGAGCTATTTCCTTATCAACGAATAATTGTATATTTGTGAATAATAATTATCATTTGATAGACTTTTCAATAATGGAAATAAGAATATTAAAACCTCGAAAAGCACTTAATAAAGCTTTTCTAAAAGTAAAACCGAACAGAATTGAAATAGAGAGTTTTAAGACGAATCTAATTCAATTGCTTGATAGAATAAATGAAAATGAATCTGAGGAATTTCATAAAAACCTGATTATTGATTTTCTTAAGAAAACTTATTACGAGCCAAATCATTATATAAATACAAAAGGGCGTAATGATTTAGTAATTCATAACGGAAATAAAGCAAATAGCACAGTTGGAGTAATTGTTGAAACAAAAAAACCAACGAACAAAAGCGAAATGCTGAAAGCAATCGCTCCTGAGGATACGAAGGAGCAAATGCTTCTAAAACTCAATGTGAAAGCCTTTCAAGAATTGGTTTTATATTACTTACGGGAAAGAATTACACACAAAAATTTAGAGATTAAATATTTAATAGCAACCAACATAAATGAGTGGTTTATTTTTGATGCCAATGTTTTTGAAAAGTATTTTGCTCATAATAAGCATTTTGTAAAGCAATTTAACGACTTTGAGGAAGGACGATTATCAGGAAAAACGACAGATTTTTTCTATAAAGAAATTGCTGAACCATTCATTGGTAGAATCACACAAGAAATTGAGTTTACATACTTCGACATTCGTGAGTATGAAGAACCGTTAAGGAATAACGATAAGAAAGACGATAATAAATTAATTGCGCTTTACAAACTCATTTCACCCGAGCATCTTTTAAAACTTCCATTTGCAAATGATAGCAACACGCTTGATAAACGTTTCTATGGCGAGTTACTTCATATTATTGGGTTAATTGAATCCAAAGAGGGCGGTAAAAAAATCATAGAACGGAATAAGGAAGGGAGTCAGAACTTTGGTTCAATCCTCGAAAATGCCATAATTGAATTAGATAGTTTAGATAAAATTAGCCGTTTAGAAAAGCCGAGCCAATTTGGAAGCAATATGCAAGAAAGGCTTTTCAACGTTGCCCTAGAATTAAGTATTACTTGGATGAATAGAATTTTGTTTTTAAAACTTCTTGAAGCCCAATTAATTAAATATCAAAAAGGAGACAAAGCGTATAACTTTTTGAGTTTTGATAAAATTCAAAATTTCGATGATTTAAACAGCTTGTTTTTTAAGGTTTTAGCCCGAAAATATGATGAACGTATTGAAAGTGTAAAAACTGCATTTGCTAAAGTTCCTTACCTTAACAGTTCGCTTTTTGAGCCTACCGATTTAGAGCATACAACTCTTTTTATCAGCAACTTGCGAGACGAAAAACAACTGCCAATCTATAGCGCAACCGTTCTAAAAGACAATCAAGGAAAGAAAAGAACAGGAACTTTAACAACCCTTGAATACTTATTTGAGTTCTTAGATGCTTATGATTTTACAAGTGAAGGTTCGGAAGAAATCCAAGAGGATAACAAAACCTTAATAAATGCTTCAGTTTTAGGCCTAATTTTCGAGAAAATTAATGGATACAAGGACGGCTCGTTTTTCACACCAGGTTTCATCACAATGTATATGTGTAAAGAAACCATTAGAAAGGCAGTTGTTCAGAAATTTAACGAAACTAAGGGGTGGGATTGTAAAACAATAGATGAGCTTTACGATAAGATTGAGGATAGAAAGGAAGCCAACGAAATTGTAAACAGCATAAAGATTTGTGACCCAGCAGTTGGCTCTGGGCATTTCCTAGTCTCAGCTCTGAATGAAATAATTACTGTAAAAAACGATTTAAAAATACTGCAAGACCGAGAAGGTAAACGGCTAAAAGAGTACGATGTAGAAGTTGAAAATGATGAGCTGATTGTAACCGATGAAGAAGGCCTTATTTTTGAGTATAACCCCAAAAGCAGAGAAAGCCAAAGAATTCAAGAAGCCCTATTTCACGAAAAGCAGACCATAATTGAAAATTGCCTTTTTGGAGTTGATATAAACCCTAATTCGGTAAAAATTTGCCGATTGAGATTATGGATTGAACTACTCAAAAATGCCTACTATAAAAACGAAACTGAGCTTGAAACACTTCCAAATATTGACATCAACATAAAATGCGGAAACTCATTGATAAGCCGTTTTGCCATTGATGCGGATTTAGGGCAAGCTCTAAAAAAGAGCAAATGGTCAATTGACAGCTATCGTATTGCAGTTTCAACATATAGAAATGCTCAGAATAAAGACCAAAAAAGGGAAATGGAACGATTGATAGCCGATATAAAGAGTGACTTTAGAAGCGAAATAGCATCGAACGACCCGAAATTAAATCGATTACACAAAGTAAAAGGCGAACTCTTTACGCTTATGAACCAAACCACACTTTTTGAAAAATCAAAAAAAGAAAAGGCAGAATGGAACAAAAAAGTTCAAAGGTTTACGGACGAGATAAAAAAGTTAGAATCTGAAATCGACGAAATCAAAAACAATAAGATTTATGAAAATGCCTTTGAATGGCGGTTTGAATTTCCTGAAATATTGAATGAAAAAGGAGATTTTGTGGGTTTTGATGTGGTTATTGGGAATCCGCCGTATGGTGTTTCGATTAAAGACAAAACCGAAAGAGAATATCTAGTGTTTTCTCTTTCAAAAGTTCCTGATTTTGAAATTTATTATTGGTTCATCAATAAAGGGCATCATATTCTAAAGCAAAACGGAGTAATTTCTCTAATTATTCCGAACACAATCTTATTTAATGTTTTTGCTCAAAAATTTCGTATGAGTTTGTTCGATAATTGGACGTTAAATGAAATTTTGGATTGTACTGAAATAAATATTTTTGAAGATGCAACTGTCAGAAACATTATTTTTCAATTTACAAAAGACGATAGCAAGAAAAATACACTTAGTTATAAAAACACTGCAAATATTATAAGTTTTGAAAATCTCATAAACCGTAAAAGTGTTAGCATTTCAAAAGAAACGGCAGAAAAAAATATTCAAAATTGGGGTTTGGTTTTTAAACTAGATAAAGATACCTTGAATATCGTTGAAAAAATAAAAAACACCGAATCAACTTTGATAGACTTGTTTCCTGAAACAAGTCAAGGATTAATAGCTTATGACAAATATCAAGGACAAAGTGCTGAAATTATAAAGAACAGAGCCTATCATCACTTTTCAAATCCAGAGAACAAATTCAAATATTGGCTTTATGGCGAAGATATTACACGGTATTCATTAAAGTGGAATGGAAAAGAATATATTAATTATTGTGATGGAATTGCAAATCCAAGAGACTCAAAATATTTCAAAGGGAAAAGACTTTTAATTAGAGAAATAACAAATCCAAGAGTTTTTGCCGCAATGACATCAGAAGATCTATATAATGACCCTGCCATAATAATTGTAAAGGAAAACTTAGATAGTTTTTCTTTGGAATGTTTGCTTGCAATTTTCAATTCTAAACTCGCAACATTTTATCATTTTAATTCTTCACCAAAAGCAACAAAAGGGGTTTTTCCTAAAATTTTGGTTTATGACGTAAATAATTTCCCATTGCCAAAGCACATTGAAAATGAGGTGCAATTGAAAGTCAAATCACTTGTTGACCAAATCTTGACAAAGAAATCTCAAGATAATAACACTGACACCACCGCTCTCGAATCCCAAATCGACCAATTAGTTTACCAGCTTTACGATTTAACCGATGAAGAGATTGCCATTATAGAAAATTCAATAACGTAATTATGGGTAACAATAGCCAACAAAATATAATCATTTATACAACTGCCGATGGTAAAGTATCCGTAGTTTTATATGCCAAAGACGGCAATATTTGGATGAACCAAAATCAGCTTGCAGAACTTTTTGCCACCTCAAAGCAAAACATTGGGCAACACATATCTAATATATTGGAAGAGAGAGAATTAGAGGAAAATTCAGTTGTAAAGAATTACTTTACAACTGCCGATGATGGGAAACAGTACAATGTTACTTTTTACTCGCTCGATATGATTTTGGCAGTCGGTTTTCGAGTTCGCAGTAAACGAGGCACTCAATTTAGAATTTGGGCAAATAAAAACCTAAAAGAATATATGGTAAAAGGGTTTGTGATAGATGATGAACGTTTAAAAAATCCAGATGGCAGACCTGATTATTTCGATGAATTATTGGAACGGATACGAGATATTCGTGCATCCGAAAAGCGCTTTTACCAAAAAATAAAAGATTTATTTGCACCTATTAACCTGACGGAGATTAATTAAGATTTCATTATGCAGCATAATTAATGTCTTTATGGTTGAAATATTTTTTCACTCTTTCACTATTTTTTTGTAAC
>JAQVPT010000258.1:4800-5246 GCA_028701945.1 Bacteroidales bacterium | reverse complement strand
GCCAATTTTAAACTTACACTTAAAAAAGTTGATAAAGGTTTCTTAACTGAAGAACAATTAGATACTCTAATAAATAAAAAGATGGCAACTAAAAGACTTGAACAAGTACGTGATTGTTTTGTGTTTTCATGCTTTACTGGTTTAGCTCACTCCGATTTAAAACTATTGTCTCCTAAAAATATTGTCATAGGAACTGATGGTGCTTATTGGATAAAAACTCATCGTAAAAAAACAGGTAATTCTGTTAGCATACCCATCTTCCCTATTTCTCAAAGACTCATTGACAAGTATAAGACTAACGAAATATGCTTAACCCAAAATGTACTTCTACCTGTTTTATCAAATCAAAAAATGAATGCATATTTAAAAGAAATTGCTGAAGTTTGTGATATTCCATTGAATTTAACAAGCCATATTGCCAGGCATACTTTTGCTACAACTGTTAC
>JAQVPT010000258.1:0-4790 GCA_028701945.1 Bacteroidales bacterium | reverse complement strand
TTGAAAGTGTTTCTAAAATGCTAGGGCATTCATCTATTAGTATGACAAAAATTTATGCTAGATTGTTAGATAAAAGAGTTGGACATGATACTAGCCATTTGCATGATAAGTTTGATATTGAGATATAGTTCATAGCAAATAAATGTAAACAGATAACTTTACTTTAAGGGCATAAGTGTAAACACATTAGTTTACTTTTGGCTAATTATTTCATTAATTGGAATTTAGAATAAATAGGAATTAGTCAATGATTTTCAATTCCAATATTTCCAAAAAGCTTTTTACACCAATCATTTATTTAAGTTGGTATCAAATAAGTTTCCCGCTTATTGTCTCTGCAAAGCTGTAAAACAAAAATAGCTGCTACAATAGAAGATGAATAGTTATTCCTAAGAGTTCAAAAATATTATTAATAATAAATAAAGGTATTTCTGAACTCTAAGGACTAACTCTATTGAATAGCAGCTATTTATTGCTTTATGATCAGCAGCAGAACAAACGCGAAAAACTCATTAGATGCATAATAACTTAAAAATTAAAACTATGTGTAAAAAACAGAAAATATCAGAATTGAAAAGATTTGAACACCGCTCTAAATCTTTTATTTGCATACGCCGTTTTTTACAATCAAAAAGCTTTTTAGTTCACTTATTTATAAACAATTAAATTTTATTTTATGGACACTTTAACAGTAAAAAAACCAAACGGAAAAGCAACACAAAAAGACGTTGCAAGTTTAAACGGAAAAAATGCAATTATCATTGCAAAGACAGAACCGATTGAAAAAGTAAAACCAACCGAGCAGGAAAAGCCCGAAGTAAAAACAGTTGAAACAGTTGAGCCAATTGTAAAAACGGTAGAACCTGTTGTAATTGCAAAACCTCAGTTAAGTCTTGAGCAGAAAATTGAAAAAATTGAGAACCTAAAAACCTTGATTGAGAAAAGAGAAAAGCTTGAAGCCAGTCGTAAAAAACTTACATCTTTTGTTGTTGGAACTAACCAATTTAATGAAAATATTGTTTTGACCGATGAAAACGGAAACACCTTTAAAACTTCAAATACAGAAGTTTTCACAAAGGTAGTTGAAGCTATTAACAACACTCTTATTTCTAAAATCACGGAAATTGAAGAGCAAATAAGCAAAGCGTTTCACGAACACCATTTAAATAATTTATATGGTGAGTAAATTGAGTTTTAAAAATTGGGCATCCGTCAGTTGACGGGTGCCCTTATTTTTTTATTTATGAATGAATTTAAACTAATATAAAAGATGAAAAACAAGAAGAATAAACAAAAACTTTTGACTGAAAAGAAAAAACTAAAGTTTATGATTAAGCAAAACCCTAAAGCGAAACTACTTATAAGAAAGCTTGATTTAGTATTAATAAATAACTCATAGACATGAACACAAACGATATATATGAACGCATAACCGCAACAATTATTGAAATGTTGGAGGAACACAAAGAGAGTGATTTTTCTGAATGTTGGTACAGCTTATCAGGGGAAGTTTTCGCCCGAAACGTTGCAAGTAAACACACATACAGCGGAATAAATCAACTTATGTTAAGTTATATAAAACGAAAAAGAAATTATTCTTATAACCGTTGGCTAACTTTTAAACAAATTCAAAAGCACAACGCCCGAATTATTAAAGGCAGTAAATCCGCTATGGTGGTTTATACATCTGCATTATATCTTGATGAAAAAACAGGAGCAAATCTGACACGAATAGTTGAGGCACTTTTAAAGAAAAACCAATCTATTGAACACCTTAATGTTAAAAAAGTTGGTTATTTAAAGGATTACAGAGTTTTTAATGTTTGTTGCGTAGAAGGATTGCCAGCAGATTATTATGAACAGGCAGAGCTTGACAGCCTATCAGAAATTGAGAGAGACGAACGAGCCGAAAAGCTTATTCTGAGTACAGGGGCAAACATTTGTTTTGCAGCTCAAAATCTTGCTTTTTATAAACCATCAGATGATAAAATTTATATGCCCTTAACAAAGCAATTTGTTTCAAAAGAGGCGTATTATTCTGTTTTATTTCACGAACTTACTCATTATGTTGGTGCTGAAAGCAGATTGAACCGTCCAATTATTAACAAATTTGGATCAAAAGAGTATGCTTTTGAGGAATTGATTGCAGAAATTTCATCTGCATTTATTATGGCTTTTTTAGGATATGAAAGCAGAATAACCGACAATGTTGATTATATTGACAATTGGCTTGCAGTAATGAAGAACGACAAAAAATATATTATTCAAGCATCATCACAAGCACAAACAGCATCAAATTATATTTTGCAAAATGTAAATATTGATGAAATAGCAGCCTAAAAAATACAGAGTTTTCTTTTCGGCAACGGGAAGAAAATTCGCTTCGCCCAGACCATCGCAGCCACTTACACCCGAACCGGTGGCTTTTTCTTCCCGTTACCAGAAATAACCCGAATTGGGTATTAGAACTTCGTCATGAGGGTTAAAACCCCACAGAAATCAAACTTTTTGTGAGATAAGCATACCAGTAGGTATGGTTATTGAACAAAATGTAATGTAATGCTTGATTTCAAAGGGGTTTTAAGACGGAATAGATTTTCTGATGCGTAATTCGGGTTTAACTGCTAAAGCAGATTTTTGACTGCTCACTGCAGTCCATACACAGTAGGATCTTCTGTAAATAGCCAAAACACTCATGTTTAAGTAAGGTGGGGGGTGCAGTGAGATACTTGTATTATGAACTTTATATAAACTAGTATTACTTTTCCAAAATTATATTTATTTGTTTTATTTATATTTCACCATAGCTGATTGCTGTACATACACTACTACCACTACTGTTTTGTCACATTTATGTGCTAAACATATGGAAGGTATATAGAAGGTATATAGATGCCATATGGAAACCTTATGGATGGAATATGGATGGTATATAGAAATCATATAGATGAAATTAACATGGTATAATCAAGCTTACTTATTTTTAACAGAAAACATAATTTCTATTATTCCTATTTTTATAAAAAAAATAAAAATGGCAATACTTTTATCCAAAAAGGATCTGTACACCAGCAATATTATTGGTGTAAAAATTGAAAAACAAAAACGTAGTTACAATCAAACAATTGGGGATGCTCCACGGATTGTTGATATAAGACGTACCAGGTACTTGAAAATTTGTTGGATGTGTGGTTCTCCTTATGAGAGCAATAGAGTGAATTCTTTCGCATGTTCTACCAGGTGTTCCCAAAACATTTGGCACCACCGCCAAAATGGGATTAACCCACCTGCTCGTATGGATCAATTGACTAAGGAAAAGAATGTGAAGGAAATTAAGGAGAGGTTTGGGTATTTGTAATAATAAAGTCTTGCCATTAACAGGGCTAAAATGTTCTTCTGTTTGACAATTCCTTATTCAATTTTCTCAAATACATTACTTTCATTGTACCCGTCTTTATTACTGAATTTTACTATGTAAGTTCCGGGTAGCAAATTGTTTGTATTTATTGTATTAGTTCCTGTTATTAGTTTGTGAGTTAATAATAATTGTCCTTTGCTATCGTAAATTTCAGCATAACTAAAGTTTCGACTTTGTGGGATGTTAATGTTTAGTTTATCCTTTACCGGATTAGGATATAATTTTATCTGTTCCAATACATCTGCATCATTATGTGTAGAACACTGGACTGCAAATACCTCTTTTGTTATAGTTTTACTTTCGCCATAAGCATCGGTTACAGTTATATTTATTTGCTGGGTTCCTGATGTATGCGGGGTATAAAACTCAACAGGTTTTGCTATGCACTGTCCCCATTCATGGTTGCTGAGTGTGGCTTCTGTAATAGTTTCCTCGAAATAAGTTGAGTTGTCCCATTGCAGATTAACATGCGTAAGACCAATCTCAACAGGAACGAAAGTTGGCGGGTAATAAATACTGTCTATAAGTTGCCCTACACTTGTTTCTATTGTATATGGAGCAGATTTTCCAGCTATATAAGCATAGACTGTAATTGTATCGCTGCAATTAACGATTGCGGGCAAAACAATATCAATATTTAGTTCTGGTGGTTCTGTATAGCACAATCCGTCTATTCCTAAACTATCGGTTTTTACAAGCCAAGCTTGTTGGGGTGGGTTGTAACCATACCAGTCATAAGCATTTCCATAACCGGCTAAAATAAATCCCCTATCACTTGTTGGTTGAAGTGACACTAACCATTGCTCGTTGCTATATTGGTCGATTGCATAATACAATCTTTTGAAAACAATATCTCCTTTAGAATTTAGTTTTATTAAGCTCCCTCTAAAAAAAGGATTATTATCATAAGTATTACTAATTAAATACACATATTTTTCGTGATCCTGATAAATGCCACTAAAGGATTCTTTCATTCTAATACTTTCATCACCGCCAGTAGAATATTTTGAATAATTCCTGTATAATCTCTCCCAGATTAGATTTCCATCAGTATCAATTTTACGCAAACATCCATCCCAAAGATATTCGCCACCACCTCCGCCGTAGCGTGCAACAGGGTATGAGCCGCAGGCAAGATAGTTTGAATCTGTAGTTTCTATTATACCCTGCACATGACCATTATTATAATTACTTCGACCAAAAGTTCGTTCCCATATTATATTACCAGCAGTGTCGGTTTTGAGGAGATACCAGCGGGTGTTATTACTATGAGTAACCCATGTATCACCACCAGTAAGTATATTACCATTTGATGTTTCAATAATATAGCTGCCATACTCATAAGTATTACTTCCAAATGAACTATGCCACA
>JAQVPT010000257.1 GCA_028701945.1 Bacteroidales bacterium | reverse complement strand
ATAAAGCCAATTAAGGTATATGTTGGATCAAATTCATGATTCATGTCAGAACCCATAAGCTTTTTGTACTGAACTTCATTAATTATAGTGTCATTACCAATGAGTTCATAATTTGAATGGAGAGGATAAGGGCTTCCCGCACTATGATGTCCAATACTTAATCGTTTGCCAGTTTTTACAATTGGGTCGTATTCTTGACAAAATGCAGAAATAGATATCAAAACAAAAACTAAAATAGGTGTAAGAAATTTCATGCTTGTAATGTTTTTATGGCTATTAAACAGGTCAAAATGTTAATATGCAGTAACAAAAATAGTCAAAATATTTGTAAACTTTGTCTTAGTACATGACAAAATTTTTGTCATAATCTTTGCTGACCAGAAAATTGGTCATCGCAAAGATATACGCCAAAAATAGCATCTCGCTTATTTGTAACCCCAGACTACGAATAAATTCTTGTCTGGGGTTACAAACATTAAGCCTATCCAGGCTTTTTAGATTTTTTAAATAAGCTGCTTTGTAAAAAATGTGATTTTTTGTCATGTACTAAGAAATTTTGTTCAATTATATGATATCTATCGTAAAAAAGGCATATTATTGTTGCGACATTTTGTCACCCAAACGTGACAAAAAATATCAATTATAAAAGTATTTATGTCAAATAAGCAGTAAAAACGGCATATTCTGCTATGGCATAACAATTGAAAAGAGAAGATTGAGATAATAAAAACGAATTGAAATTATAAACAAAATAAAACGTATAAAATGGCTAAAATTATTGGAATAGATTTAGGAACAACAAATTCATGTGTTGCCGTAATGGAAGGTAACGAACCTGTTGTAATTCCGAACAGCGAAGGTAATCGTACAACCCCTTCAATAGTCGGTTTTTTGAAAGATGGCGAGCGTAAAGTTGGAGAGCCTGCAAAGCGTCAAGCTATTACCAATCCTCAAAATACAGTTTTTTCAATCAAACGATTTATGGGCGAGAAATTCGATGACTTAAAAGTTGACGTTAATCGAGTTTCTTATAAAGTAGTTAAAGGCGACAATAACACACCAAGAGTAGAAATTGGTGATAGAAAATATACTCCACAGGAACTTTCTGCGATGATTCTTCAAAAGATGAAAAAAACTGCCGAGGATTATCTTGGGCACGAAGTATCAGAGGCGGTTATTACTGTCCCTGCGTATTTTGATGACTCACAACGTCAAGCAACAAAAGAAGCTGGAGAAATTGCTGGTTTAACTGTAAGACGAATTATTAACGAGCCTACTGCTGCTGCTCTTGCTTATGGTCTTGACAAAAAGAACAAAGATATGAAAGTTGCAGTTTTTGACCTTGGTGGAGGAACATTCGATATCTCAATCCTTGAACTTGGCGAAGGCGTGTTTGAAGTTAAATCAACAAATGGTGATACTCACCTTGGTGGTGATGATTTTGACCAAGTTATTATGGACTGGCTTGCGAATGAGTTTATAAAAGACGAAAATATTGATCTTCGCAAAGACCCAATGGCACTTCAAAGACTAAAAGAAGCTGCTGAAAAAGCGAAAATAGAACTTTCTAGCTCGACAAGTACCGAAATAAATCTCCCATATATTATGCCAGTTGATGGTATTCCAAAACACCTTGTTAGAACATTATCAAGGTCGATGTTTGAGCAGTTATCAGACAAACTTATAAATGCAACTATCGAACCTTGTAAAATTGCACTTAAAGACTCAGGTTATTCTGTTTCTGATATTGATGAAATCCTTTTAGTCGGAGGTTCAACTCGTATTCCTGCAATTCAAGAAAAAGTTAATGAGTTTTTTGGTAAGGCTCCTTCAAAAGGAGTTAATGCTGACGAAGTTGTTGCAGTTGGTGCAGCAATTCAAGGTGGCGTATTAACTGGTGAAGTAACAGATGTATTATTATTAGATGTTACACCGCTTTCGCTTGGTATTGAAACAATGGGTAGTGTTATGACAAAACTTATTGAGTCAAATACAACTATACCAACAAAAAAATCCGAAGTTTTTACTACTGCGATTGATAATCAACCATCTGTCGAAATTCATGTTCTTCAAGGTGAAAGATCATTGGCAAAAGACAATAAAACTATCGGACGTTTTCACTTAGACGGTATTCCACCAGCACCACGACAAGTACCACAAATCGAAGTAACTTTTGATATTGATGCAAATGGTATTTTACAAGTGAGTGCAAAAGATAAAGGTACTGGTAAACAGCAATCTATCCGCATCGAAGCTTCTTCAGGCTTATCAGAGGATGATATCAAAAAAATGAAAGAAGAAGCTGTGCTAAATGCAGAAGCAGATAAAATTGCAAAAGAAAAAATAGATAAATTAAATCAGGCAGATTCAACAATTTTCCAAACAGAAAAGCAACTTAAAGAATATGGCGACAAAATACCTGCCGATAAACGTAAGCCGATTGACGAAGCTTTGCAGAAATTAAAAGACGCACATAAAGCTGAAAATATAGAAGGTATTGATGCTTCAATAACTGAACTTAATACTGTGTTCCAAGCAGCATCGCAAGACATGTATAATGCTCAACAAAATGCTGAAGGTGGTAATCCAACTGATGGCGGAACAGGTCAGCAAACTCAACAAGACTCATCAAAAACTGATGGTAATGACGAAGTTACTGACGTAGATTTTGAAGAGGTTAAGTAATTAAATTTTTCATAATGGTGGTTTTTAAGGGGTAGGCGAGAGCTTACCTCTTTTTTTTGTCAATAATTTATCGGTTGTTGGTTTTAGGTTATTTTGCACAAATATACCGATTCCCGACAAGGTGTCTGAGCGTAACCGAAACCCCTTTCACCGCTTTACCATTTTAGTGTCCTTCAGCTATTACGCCTCCAAATGCTTCAATAATTCCTTCGACTTGTTCTACAATATCGTGTAACAGTTTTGGAGAGTTTGCTTCTGCTAAAAAACGAAGGTAAGGTTCTGTATTTGAGGGTCTTATGTTTAGCCACCAATCTTTATATTCGATTCTATATCCGTCAAAATCATAAAATGCTGTAGGCTTTTCTAATGCTTTAAAATAACTAACAACCGCATCCATAGCACCTTGTTTATCTTCAATTTTGAAGTTTATTTCGCCAGAATTTTCGTATTTCTTAATTCTATCAATAAGTTGCGAAACAGAAACGCCTTTTTTCTTCATTTTCGAGATAACATCCAAAACCAATAAGCTTGCTAGAATTCCCGAGTCGGAGTAATAAAAATCTTTAAAATAATAATGTCCTGCCAACTCTCCGCCAAATATCCCGTTAATTTCTTTTAGTTTTATTGACGCATAAGCACGTCCAACTCTCCACATTTCCATTTCGCTACCAAATTGTGCGATATATTCTCCAACGGCTTTTGATGTGCGTATATCCTGAATTACTTTACCTTTAAGACCTTTTTCTTCAAGGAAATAATGTGCAAGAACTGCAATCATAAGGTCAGGAGAAATAAATTCAGAATTTTCATCAACAAACATAACTCGGTCGGCATCACCATCAAAGATAACTCCAATATCAGATTTGTTTGCTTTTACGTGTTTTTGTAAATCAACAATATTTTTTGCTACAAGCGGATTTGCCTCGTGATTTGGAAAACTACCATCAGGTTCATCAAAAAAATACATAGGAGCAGAGCCCAATAAATCTTTAATAAACAATCCTGCCATGCCATTACTGCAATCAATGCTTATTTTCAGATTAGAAATGTCAGGAATATATGATTTTAGAAATTCAAAATATGTATCACGTACATTAAGTTCATGTAACTCGCCTTTTTTAGCTTTTGGAACCACCTCTGTGGTTTCCATTAAATGCTTAATCTTATTTAATCCAGTATCAAACCCAATTGGTTTAGCATCAGTACCCGAAACCTTTAAGCCGTTATATTCAGCAGTATTATGCGATGCAGTAATCATCACCGAAGCATTAAAATTAAATTTAGCTGTAGAATAATAAATCATTGGTGTTGTTGCTAAACCTGCATCATACACATCAGCTCCAGCATCAGTAATTCCTTTTATTAGATATTCAAAAATCTCTGGCGAAGATTCTCTAACATCGCGTCCTATTAAAATCTTTTCTGCATTAAGTACTTGCGGCAAGAAAAATCCCACTTTATATACATCGTCTTTATTAAAATCTTTGTTATAAATACCTCTAATGTCGTATGCTTTAAATGCTTTCATAATATAATTGTTTAGAACTTACGAAGATATGAAAAAATCAATTAAATGTTCTAAAATTGCTTGATTATTTTTTCTTATATAGTCCAATTCAGGCATTAACACACCGATAAGCATTTACCGATTACTTAAACCCCGAATACTTGTTCTCTTATAGTTGTAATCCAGTGATTCTGTATAATCACATTTATTCTTACTTCGATTGTTCAAAAACGTTTTGCTCTCAATAATCCTAATTAACACTAAATTAACTGATTACCGATTACTGACATCACCGCTTACCACTCACTGGTGGTTTATGAAAGAACTGTGCATCAATATCTTTCATGTTTGGTTCAGGATATTTTTTATAATCTTTGTCTTTGATTTGGCTTTTTTTAGTTATTGGCAACTTATATTCGGAAGGAGTAAAAACTAATCTGTAAAGATTGTGTAGAAATAAGTAATCCAAGCCAGCAAAATCCCAAACATTTTCTGCACTTCTTCTTCCTGTATTGTTTGGCCAGTTTAATCTCGATGATGTTGACCAATACGGGTGATAATCAGGTCGGGAGTCGTCACTAGAAGGAAAACTTTCAGGTGCAAATCCTAAAATTTCTTGGTAATATTTTTTATCGTTTTCATAAAATTCATTCCCAGGTTTATATATTTTATTATATTTTTCAGAATGAAGTAAAACAAGCACTAGCGGATTATGCTCATAAGTCCATCGAACACGTTTGTCACCAAGTAAATATAATAAATCATAAGAATTTTTATTCCAGTTTATGTCAGCAACACTTGCTAAGGCTCTAAACATATAGTCGTCAATTGGTTCAGGAACAGGGAATCCACCAAATCTAAGAATTCTCAAGTTTTTAAAAAGCAAGGCTTTAAACATATATGCGTTTAATCCTTTCTCAGAACCATCTGTATGATATTTTTCTTTTTCAGCAATAAAATTTCCGGCTTCGGAAACTCCATAAGAGTTCATCCAAACACCCATATCTTCTCCGTTACCTTCAGCTACAAGGTCGTTTGTTATTGGGTTCATAATGTAC
>JAQVPT010000256.1 GCA_028701945.1 Bacteroidales bacterium | reverse complement strand
TACCATCAAGTGTAGATATTTCGGTTGCTGGAGCAACAATACCGTCTATTCCAATTACTGTATATGATGTGAGACTCTTTATTATGGTCATATTATATGATTCATTTATAGTACCTGCGACTTCAACTGAGTCTCCAATTGCTGGTGTGTTGGCTAAATCTTCGACATAAATACCGTTCCATGCACCTCCACCTTGTTGAAGATAGTATCCTTCGCCGTGTGCTGAAGCATTAAAGCTAGCAGAAACAACTGCTTTTACCCAAACATTACCTGTTACTGTTCCGTTCTGGATGTCATAAATACTTGTGTAAGTAGGTCCATCAAGATTAACAGTAAAAGTAACTGAAGCAGTAACAGGAGTTGCTAAAGAATTTTGATCCATATCAACTAGCTCAAGATTTACAGTATGTGTTCCGCCAGATAAGCCTAGAACAGAAATTGGAGATGATGTAACATAATTATCAGAACCACTGTCAAGACTCCAAGCAACTTTACCATCTGTTCCAAGAATAAAATTAGAAACAGTAAAGGCAAGGCTTATGTCTTCTGAATAAACGGTAGAATTGTTTGCAGGAGTGTTAATCATTAGTAGAGGAGTAGTTGATGCTCCGTTATCAATAACATCGGCTGTTTGACGTGGTAGAACTTTCCACTCATTATCGAACACATTTACAAGTCCTGTTACAGTATATGAATGTCCTGCAATAGGAGTATAAGGATAAATATTGTCATCAATAAGAATTGCACCAGAGCCATCGTTGATTTCCCACATACCATATCCAGCATCTACGTTAGTACAAATACCAGTTGTATTTACTAAAACACCTTCGTAGCTTTCTACTCCAACGCCTCCAGTTGTAAGTACGGCAGGATTAGCAATTGTATTACCAGTGTTTATTAGAGTCATATTAGTGATAGTTCCGATTTCGGTAAGATTATGATATTCAATAATTGTACCTGTAACCCAAACTGAGTCGCCCATTGCTGGTCCTGGAGTAGTTGTGTAGTAAACATAAACGCCGTTCCATGCACCTTCTCCATCTTGTAACCAAAACTTGTCGCCTAAAACTCCAGCAACAACGCCTCTTGTTGTTTCAACTTCATTCATTAAAGGAGAGTTTCCTGAAGGATCGGTAGTGTATTGGATGTCATATATTGTTGTATATGTTGGTGCAGCAATATTTACTGTGAAAGTAACTTCGTCAGTTACAGCAGGAGTAAGTGATGCCTCTGACATATCGACAAGTTCCATTGTTACAGTGTGAGAACCATCAGTTAAGCTAGTAAGTGCTATTGGTGAAGTAGTTGTAAACATATTGTCCCCACCATCAACAGTGTATTTAACTTTACCATCAGTACCAAGGTCAAAATTTAGAACATTAAAAACGATATTAACATCAGCAGTTGTAACCTCTTGAGCATCAGTAGGAGTTGTAATCGACAGATAAGGCTCTGTTGATGAAAAACCTGTCCAAGAAATGTCGTCAATTACAACTTGAGAATTTGTAGTTGCTGTACCAGCAGGTTTAATCATAATTGTAAAATCGCCAGGGATATTTATTTCAGTAACACTAAAAGTATGAACTGTAGCATCTGCACCTGACCCGCTTCCAAACTCGTCAGAAGTTCCTACAAGATTATTATTAATATAAAGTTCTAATTGACGTGTAGCTTGTCCTGTAAAGGCTTTACGCATGCTTACTTCAAAACTTGCAATACCTCCAGAGAGGGTTTGAGAAACGCATTTGCTGTCAGATGCACGACGAAGCATAAGACCTTTGTTGTTTATAGGATATTCTCCTGTATCCCTAGAGTGGGAATAATTCCAAGTAATTCCATCATTTCCGACAAATGATCCGTCTGTGTATGTGCCACCAATGGCGCTTAATTCAAAAGTTTCCATTCCACCTGGTATAGCTTCTACGCAAGTAAATGTTAAGTTTGAAGTAACAGCAGGATCAAGAGATGCCTCAGACATATCAACTAATTCAAAAGCAACAGTATGCTCTGCATAGGATAGTCCAGTTAAAGTAATGTCGTCTGTAGTAGTTTGATACATTGTTGTGCCAGCATCTAAAGTGTACGCAATTTTTCCGTCAGTTCCAGGAACAAAGTTTTCTAGAGTAAATGAAATGTTTACTTCATCACTATAAATTGTTGAGCCGTTTGATGGAGAGTTTATTGTTAAAGCTGGGTCTGTGCTAGGAATCTCGTAATTAACTGTTCGAGTAACTGTAACAGCAGGATCCAGAGGAGCGTTTGACATGTCAACAAGTTGCATAACAATAGTATTTTCACCTACTGTTAAACCTGTAATATTTACTGGGCTTGTTGTAGTGTATTGAGCTGTCCCAGCGTTAAGAATATATTCTAAACTGCCATCTGTACCAAGCTCGAAGTTATCGGTTGTGAAAACTACATCAACATTATCAACATTAACAGTTGTGTTGTTTGTTGGAGCAGTAACGTTAAGTCCTAGTGGAGTTCCCCAATCCTCAAAACTAGCATTAGGAACAAGATTAGAACCACCGTCTAAGGTTAAAATCACATTATCAATAATATTTGTAGCTTCAACAAAAGATTCTCCACCTACATCATAAAATCTTATTTCTAAATAAGCTGTTGTTGCTCCTGTAGGAACAGTAATGCCACTTAAAGTCAAAGTTTGAAAACTAGCTTGATCTTCAGAATTAGCCGTACAACCTACATCTGTAGTCCAAGTAATATTTGCTTCATCAAATCCGATACCAATGCGAGTTCTTCCCCATTGGTCGTTATCAAGAACGTCTAGTGAAAGTACAATTGCCGCACCTTCAGTTACAGCAAAATCGTCTGAGCGAAGTTTTTGTGTATCTGCGGAGTCCCAGTTGATTATTGCAGCAGCTGATCCAGATGATACATTAGCCGCCTCAGTTGTTTTTGTGATAGTGTAGCCAGTGGAAGTCATATTCCAATTAGTGGGTGCTTCTTGTGCGATTAGTGCTGTAATGGCAAAAAAAGTCATTAAGAGTAGTAATAGTTTTTTCATAATAAATTAAAATTTAGTTTATAAAATATAAAATTTCTGTTTTTTTAAACAAACGAATTACAAAATTAGTAAATATTCTTATATATTCTGTACTAGTAATATAAGTATTTAACAAAAAAAAACGAAGATTGTTGATAATGCAGCAATCTTCGTTTAATTTATATTGTATAAAAACTAGTTTTCAAGTATTTCGGGGTCAACTAAAATTCTGCCACAATATTCGCAAGGAATGATTTTTCTACTTGATTTAATGTCAAGTTGTCTTTGTGGTGGAATTTTATTAAAACAGCCACCGCAAGCATCGCGTTCAATAGTAGCAACTGCCATTTTGTTGAGAACATTGTTTCTTATTCTACTGTATGCATAAAGTAGTCGTGCTTCTGTTTTTGTTGCAATTGATTCGCGTTCTTTGGTTAGTTTTTCCTCGTCTTTTTTTGTTTCTGCAATAATTTTGTCGAGTTCCGATTTTTTAACTTCGAGATCTTTAAATCTTTCGTCAAATTTTGTTTTCGACTCGTTAATTAAAACACTTTTTGATGCAATATCCTCTGAGTGTTCTTTGATTTTTTTATCGCAGAGTTCGATTTCGAGGTTTTGAAATTCAATTTCTTTTGTCAGAGAGTCGTATTCACGATTGTTGCGAACATTATTTTGTTGTTCGGTATATCTTTTTATAAGAGCATCGGCTTCGGTTTTACCGATTTCACGTGCAGTAATCTGCGATTGTGAATTCTCAACTTCACTTTCAAGATTTTTAATTCTTGTTTCAAGTCCTTCAATCTCATCTTCTAAGTCTCTTACTTCAAGAGGTAATTCGCCTCTCATGATTCTTATTCTGTCAATTTCAGAATCGATAAGTTGGAGCTTATAGATGTTTTGCAACTTCTCTTTGATGCTCTGTCCTGAGGTTTCAGTTTTTGTTTCTTTTTTGGCCATCTCAATAATTTTTTATCGGATTCGTATTAATTTTTGAAAATCGGACTGCAAAGGTAGGTTTTATTTTCATAATAATATCATAAAATATTTCTTTTGTGAATTGCTCACTTTCAAAATGCCCAATATCAATAATTATTATCTTGTTTTCTGCTAAAAAATAGTCGTGATATTTTATATCTCCGCTAATATAAACTTGTGCCCCTGACTTGATGGCAGTGTTTATTAATGATGCTCCGCTACCTCCGCAAACCGCTATTTTATTTATTTCTTTGTTAAGTAGTTGACTATGTTTAATGCTTTCTACGGTAAATTTTTCTTTTAAAATTTTCAAAAGTTCTTTTTCCCCAAATGGTTTTATTGTTTCCCCAATCATGCCTAAACCAGCTTTTTTCCAGCTATTATCTAACGAGAAAATATCGTAAGCGACCTCTTCGTATGGGTGTGTCGATAGCATTGCATTAATGATTTTTGTTTCAAGGTGTGCAGGGAATACTAATTCTGTTTTAATTTCAGGTTCGTAATGTATTTTACCTTTTTTGCCTATGTATGGATTTGTATTCTCGCCTGCTTTAAAACTACCAGTTCCAGAAACGTTAAAGCTGCAATTGTTATAATTTCCGATTGCTCCTGCACCTGCTGCAAACATTGCGAGACGAACTTTCTCAACATGTTTTGCAGGTATGGAAACTGATATTTTCTTTAAAAAATTCTTTCTTGGAGCTAAAATTTTGAGATTCTGTAAGCCTAGTTTTTCGCATATTTTGTAGCTTACTCCTTTATCGACTGAATCAAAACTTGTATGCCCGCAATATATGGAGATGTCATTTTTAATTGCTTTAATAATACATCTTTCAATATAATTGCTCCCTATAATGTTTTTTAGTTTGCCAAAAATTAAAGGGTGATGCGAAACAATCATGTTGCAATTGTTTTCTATTGCCTCGTCAATTATTTCTTCGGTAATGTCAATGCAGAGCAGGACACCAGTAATTTCGGTATTTGGATTACCAAGGTTTAATCCAGTATTATCGTAATCTTCTTGTAGTTGTGGAGGGGCAAATTCTTCTAAAGCTGAAATGATTTCTTTTACCTTCATGTTTTATTTATAATTCATTTTTTATTTCATTTAGGAGTGACTTTATTTCTTCAAGTTTTTTTACTAACTCAAAATTATTTTCGGTACCGTTACGGTTTTCCTTGAGTTTCTTTTTTGCACCGTTTAAAGTCATCCCTCTTTCTTTGACTAGATGCCAAATAAGGTGAAAACTTTCGATGTCTTTGGCAGTGAAGAGTCTATTCCCTTT
>JAQVPT010000255.1 GCA_028701945.1 Bacteroidales bacterium | reverse complement strand
TTTTTGTCATGTACTAAGTTTATTTGTAGAAAAAAAATCAGAACTGTTTATGTCCTACGGACAAAATAGGGAGTTAATTGTTGTTTTTTATTGACTTTGAAGTCCTACGGACTACAAAACAAAAATTGTGTTGTATGCTAAAGTTTTAGATTTGTAAACTGTTTCTTTTGTCCGTAGGACATATATGTCAATAAAAAAACATAATCCTTAGAAAACTTTGTCCGTAGGACATAAACTTGTGAGCAAAAGTTTTATTTCACCTTTACTCCTTTGAGTTTATAACCAAAAAACAGAAAAGCACTTAACGTGCTGAATAGTAGGGTTTTACGTAAGGTTTTTGGCATTACTTATTAATGATGAATTGTTAATAAGTGATTAGTTTATAATTGATTATTTTTTTTTGTCATGTACTAAGCAAACTTTTATAATAGTTTTTTATTCTCGACTACAACAAACATTTTAGTGATTTTATTTCCTTTGTCGTCCATTAAATTCAAATTATAGTCTCCAGCCGGAATTTTTATTGCCATTTCGTGAAAATCTTGAGTATAACCCATATATTTTGTATTTATATACCAGTAAATCTTAGCATTCTCGTCGCGGTGAGCTACTTTGAAAATTGCTGGTAAGGTATCTCCAGTTAATTCAACTGGTATTAATACTCGCGACAACTGGCTTGGATAAATGAGTTCCATTACATTTTCTTTTCCGCTACTGTAATTCTCGCAGCCTTCTAAATAATTTGGTAATGGTTTGTACCACGGATTACGTGTTTTATAGTAGGCTTCCATAATCGGAGGTAAAACAAACCATGCTTGCTTATTCATTTGATCAACAGGATAGCAATTTGAATTTACTCGATAATTCCCACTTTGGTCTAAATGTATTAGCTTGTGATAAGGACACATTTGAGAATTAATTCCTCTTTTTGGTATCCACGCAGTATCGATTTCGGGACAATTTGGTCCAGCAATATGTCCACTTTGACTGCAAATTTGTACTTGAGCCATTTCATCATAAGGCATGTAAAACCAATGTTCATAATCTGGCATAATATTTAAAATCTCAAACAAAACTGGAGCAGCTACCGATAAGCCTGTGATGCCTGCTCGTCCTTCGCCAGTTGCATTTCCAACCCAAACTCCTACAACATAATCTGGAGTTACTGCAACCGACCACGCATCTTTAAAACCAAAACTTGTTCCTGTTTTCCATGAAACTTTTTGCTTTGAGGAAAACTTTCGCCACATTCTTTCTTGCCCAGGTCTGTTCACCGATGTCATTGCCTCAAATGTAAACCATAAGGATGCAGCTGATAAAAAACTTGTTTCTTTAAAGTTTGGTTCTCTATCTGGAGTATTTGTAAGCAGGTAAGTCGCTTTATGATAGTTACTTATATCATAACTTGAGTTATTGTTTGCAAAGTTGTTTAGACTTCTAGCCATTGAGGCGTAAGCGGAACAGATATCCCACAAACTAGATTCTGCTCCGCCAAGGATTAAAGATAAACCATAATGCTCCGAGCTTTTATTAATCGAATTTAATAATAAGCTTTTCAAGATATATTGAAATCGTATTATGCCATATTCTTTCAGTAAATAGATAAAAGGGATATTCAATGATCTCGCAAGTGCTTCGTTTGCTGGCACTGCACCGTCAAATTCTTTATTGAAATTTTCGGGAGAGAAACTGCCCATTTTTGTTGGGATATCTTTTAGCAGAGTTTTGGGTAATAATTCTCCAGAACTTAGCATTGCTGAATATAGAAATGGCTTTAAAATACTTCCTGTACTGCGTTTAGACATAACCATATCTACTGCTTTTTCTGGAATATCTGAATTTATATCTGCATTCCCAATATATACTTTCACATTTCCTGTTTCGACATTGATAATTAGACATGAAATGTTATTTATTTCGTCATTTGAGTATATTTTATTGTATCGATTAATGATTTCGTTGGCTCTTTTTTGAAGATCAATATCTAAACTTGTTTTTACAAAACTATTATTGCTTTTATGTTTTTTTGCTGCCATTTCGGTTAGATGATATGCGTACATCGGATATGCTTGCGGATGCGATGGTATTGGCTCATCCAATGAAAGTTCCAACTCAGTTTTACTTATATATCCTAATTCTGACAGATTCTTTAATAAATTATCTCTTTTTATTTTGAGCAAATCTCTATTTTTGGCAGTGTGAATCATTGAGGGTGAATTTGGTAAAACCGCCAGCATTGCGTTTTCTGCCCATGATAACTGATCAGGATTTCGCCCAAAATATCGCCACGCTGCCGCTTCGATGCCTACAATGTTTCCGCCAAATGGTGCATGAGATGCATAGAGACTTAGGATTTCATCTTTTGTATATTTGATTTCTAATCGTGTGGATAGAATGGCTTCTATAATTTTCTCATTAAAAGTGCGTGATTTGTTCCTTCGTGAAAGTCGTATTACCTGCATTGTAATAGTTGAGCCACCACTTACAATCTTTTTCCTTTTTATATTTTGCTTGATGGCTCTTAACATTGATAACGGATCGACTCCAAAATGTGAATAAAAACGTTTGTCTTCAAAACTTAAAATACATTTTTTAAATTTATCACTGACTTCATGGGTTTCAGGGAA
Source organism: Bacteroidales bacterium (assembly GCA_028701945.1). GTDB lineage: Bacteria > Bacteroidota > Bacteroidia > Bacteroidales > ML635J-15 > Bact-19. Next base: position 2,651 of record JAQVPT010000255.1, on the reverse strand, counting down.
TCTCCATTGACCGTCATTAGCAATTTTTACGCCAATCAGTGCCTCGTTTCTATCAACCACAACTGTTGAGTAAGGATTGTCAAAAAGAGGAGCAGGTAAGCTGAAAACATATGACAGTATTACTGTTAGCCAAATTGAAATTGATAACAATAAAACTAATTTTGGGTTGATATTATTAATGTTGATTTTCGTTTTCATACATATACTGGGCATCAAGAAAAAGCATATCATCAAAACTAAGACCTTTTTCTATTGCTTTATCTTCTATATGTCTTTTCCAGTCAGAGTCATTTAATATTTTATCCATATATTGTCTAATCCCGTCTGGTATTAATTCACGTTGAGTCGCAGTGATAAACTTGTCAAAAAATCCGAAACCAAAATTATTGAGCCCACCATCAGTTTGCATAATAATAACGTACTCAAATTCTGAAATAAATTCAAGATAATCTACTGTGTTTATATCGTATTTTGCAATATTGCTGCCATCGTTATAATATTGGCTGTTATAATACAAGAAATCGAGACTGTTAAAAACGTTTGTAGGTATTCCGCTATAGTACATATTCCAATAAAAACTGTCGCCTATAACCAATACTTTTGGGCGATATTTGTTCTCCTGCTGATACGAAAAAATCGGATATCCCAATTCGTAGGTTTCTATTGGATAAAGCAAATTCATTAAATCACCGAGATCGTATTCAGTATCGCGTTGTTCGGGGCTTACTTCAATATTATTTAGAACTAATTTTGGTAGGTTTTTGCCAATATCTTTCTCAATTTTATTGATTAAACTGTCAGCACACAAGTACATTCCATAGTAACTCCAATGAATTCCAGCTTTCGGAAATAGAGGGTAAGAAGCGGTATCTTTCATCTTTAGAAACCATGAATTAAAGTCGATATAATTGATATTTTGTGCATTACAAACTTTAATCAATTCCGAATAATTAGTTTTTGGTTTTATGCCATTAGTAAAATACTTGGCAGGGATTTTTTCTTTAAAGAATGTAGCTTTACCTGGAGTAAAAACGACTAAAAATTTTATTGACATGTCGGCAAGAATTTGCATGGCTTGTTGTGTTTGTGTGCCAAAATTGGTAATGTTGTCATCGCCAATATAATCATTGCCTGTTGTAGCATCAATATAATTCATTTCAAAAATAAAATTATCTTTTCCAACAATTATCTTATCCGATTCAGCTTTATTAAATAGAGTAAAATCTATTTGATTATTTAAGCGAATCAATGTTTTGCGTAAGCCGATATTTTCGTTTAAATGAATTTCTTTTTGAGTTTGGAAAGACCCGTTAAACCATGTGCTATCATTTAATATCGGCTTTTCTGAGGCAATACTGACACCTCCTAGTGGCTTTTCGTTAAATAAATTTAATGACTTTACGATAATAGGCGAAAATAATGCCAGTACAAAAACTGCAAACAAAATGTTTTTTAAGTATTTTTCATGTATTTTCATTAATGCAAATTTAAAACAAATATCTTGATCTTGGTTTTTTAATTAATATTTTCTTTAACCTCAACTTTTTCTTTTTTCTTATAATTTCCCGAATAGGTTTCAAATACCACCTTCCTTTTTGTATGATATTTTATTGTTTTTATGTTTTATTTTTAGTAGTTTTACGTTTAATTGTTGCGTTATGAAAAGGAAACATTTGATATTTGTTCTTATTTGTTTGCTTGCGGGTTTTGTCGTGCACGCTCAGGACTTGCATTTTAGTCAGTTCTTTTCAACTCCATTATATACTAATCCTGCTAATACGGGTAATTTTGAAGGCGATTTGAGGTTTGTTCTCAATAATAAAAATCAGTGGATGTCATTTACAAACGCTTATCGTACAATTGCTGGAACTGCCGATGTTGCGTTCGATAATTTGTTTATTGAAAAGTCCAAAGCTGGTTTGGGATTGATAATAAATAATGATGTTGCTGGAGACGGAAAACTTGGGACAAATCAATTTTATCTATCAACGGCCTATTCAATACCTATTACAAAAAACGATAATTTGAGATTTGGTGCTGGCTTTTATGGTGGATTTGTATTACATGGTATTAATTTTAATAGCTTTAATTTTGGAAACCAATACTCAGGTGAGCAGTATGATCAGAATCTTCCAACAGGAGAAAACTGGTATGATAGTAGGATAAGTTATTTTGATTGCGGAGCTGGATTAAATGTGCAATATTCTAAAGATCGCATTTCTAAGGCTTATATCGGACTTGCTGCTTCTCACATAAATACGCCAGCGAAAAGTTTTGTTGAAAACTCTGATAGATTTTTGCCTGTGAAGTGGGTGATAAATGCAGGACTTGAGTATCGAACTCAAGATTATTTCTTTGTAGAACCTCTGTTTCTTGCAATGTTTCAGCAAAATTACAGCGAATACAATATTGGAGTATTGGCACGATTAGATTATAACCCAACCAATTTGCAATCTATTTATTTTGGTGTAATTGCAAGAACAAGTGATGCCGGAATTGTTTGCTTTGGCTTGAAATATCGTGATGTTAAATTTATGATTAATTATGATATTAATCTCTCTAATTTGTCAACTATTAGCAAAGGTAAGGGAGGTGTAGAATTATCATTAATATATATCTTTATTAAACCACGACCTTTTAATGCACCATAT